>NZ_JBXVPZ010000547.1:0-5978 GCF_057961495.1 Streptomyces sp. P5F9
GCCGACCGTCCCCGGCCGGTCGCGGCCCGTGGCGCGGGCGCATGGTGTCAGCGCCCCGCGCCCGTGTGGGGCGCGGGGCAGAGCCGGAGTTCATCGCATCCGCTCAGGACGCACCGTGGGGACGGCGACGCAGCCGGAACCAGACCGCCCCGCCGACCGCGGTCAGGCCCACGGCCGCGGCACCCGCGAGCGGAGACAGGGCCGCGTCCCGGGCCAGCCCGCCGCCACCGGCGGGCGGTCCGCCGTTGGGACCGCCCGTGCCACCGCCCGTACCGCCCGTGCCGCCGGTGCTGCCGCCGGGCGGCGGGGACGGGCAGTCGACCTGGAAGACCTTGTGCTTGCCCGCGCCGTTCTCGCCGGTGAACGTCCAGGTCAGCTTGTACATGCCGTTCGGCAGCTGCGCGATGGGCATGGTGTGGCCGGAGCCGTCGTCGTTCGGGATCGTGATCGAGCCGGAACGGGTCGCGCCGCCCGGAATCGACGGCTGGGTCTCGATGGACCAGGTGACCTGCTGGCCCTTGTCGAAGTTGAACGCGTCGAGATAGAAGTCGCAGACCTTCGGCTGGTTGCGCTCGTCGGTGAAGGGCGTGCCCACCTCGTGGATCTTGACGTCTCCGTTGTCACCGGGGGCGGCGACGGCGACGGGCGCACCGGAGACGACGGTTGCCGCGGCGGCGAGAACCGTCCAGGCGGCGGCTCTACGGGGCAGGAATGAGGTCGGCATGAACAGCCCTCCGAATCAGGGGATTATCGTACGAATCACTCGTTAACCTGATTCCCTTTCACGTTCGGCCCGCCGAACGTGTGCGCAGCGCCGTACGCGCCGTCAGATATCGCTAGATATCGCTCTTCCGGCCCAAGGACGGCTCGGCCCGCCGCGTCCTGCGGGGTTCCCCACGCCCCTGTGACGATCCGCCCGGTGAGCGCAGGGCGACCCCCGCCGACAGCACCAGCAGCGCGCCCAGCATCACGAACGGCGCGGCCACGCCCGCGACTCCGGCGACGAGACCCGCGCCGGCGGGTGCGGCGACTTGGCCGAGGCGGTTGCCGGTGAGCCGTAGGGCCAGGGCGGTGGAGCGGGCGCCGTCCGGGGCGGCCTGGACGACCGTCGTCATGGAGAGGGGCTGGCCGACTCCGAGGCAGAAGCCCAGGATCGCGAGCATCAGGCCGATGGCCCAGACCGGGAGCGGGAGGGCGATGCCCGCGCACAGGACGCCCGCCAGCAAGCAGGTGGCGGTCAACAGGGCTGCCCTGCCGAGGAGTTGGAGCAGCGGGGTCAGGACCAGTCGGCACGCGATGGTGGCCGCCGCGCGGATGCTGAGCAGGACGCCGATGACGGAGGGCGCGATGCCCCGGTGCTCGCCGACCACCGGGAGGTAGGCGGTGAGGATGTCGGTCGCGGAGAGCACGGAGAGGCTGATGAAGATGCCCGCGGGTACGCCCCGGGCGCCCAGGATGCTCCGCATGGGTACGCGGTCGCCTTGCTCCGTACGGGACTTGACGGCCGTACGGTCCTCGATGCGCCACAAGGAAGTGAACGAGACGGCGGCGCCCGCGCCCGCGACGAGGAGGGCGAGCGCGCTGGTGCCGGCCATGTCGGAGCCGCCGATCAGGGCGCCCGCGGCGATGGGGCCGATGAGCTGGCCGAGGGAGGCGCCGATGGTGAAGTGGCCGAAGTTGCGGTCCTGTTCGTGCGGGGCGGACTGGCGGGCGACCAGCGACTGGGCGCCGATCACGAAGCAGAGGTGGCCCAGGCCCATCACGCCGCTCCACATCGCCATCGCCCAGAGGGAGTTGGCGAGGCCGCTGAGCGCGCAGCCGCCGGAGATGAGGACCACGCCGACGGGCAGCAGGGGTGCGCAGCGGCCGTGGTCGGTGCGGCGGCCGAGCGGTACGGCGGCGAACAGCGGGAGCAGCGCGTACACGCCCGCGATGACGCCGATCGCCCGCTCGTCGGCGCCGAGCGCGAGGGCCCGGTAGGAGACGGCGGGGCGGGCCATCGACACCGCCCCCTGCGTGAAGCTGAAGGCGATGACGAGGCGGAGCAGCCAGCCGCGGTTCCTGCCGGGCGCCATGGTGAAGTCCCTTGCCACGTGGGTCAGATGATGCCGAACAGGATTCCTGCCCCGAGGACGACGAGCGATGTCAGGGCGGCCCACTTGACGACGAACCTGGTGTGGTCGCCGAACTCGACCTTGGCCATGCCGACGAGGACGTACACGGCGGGCACCAACGGGCTGGACATGTGCAGCGGTTGACCGACGAGCGAGGCGCGGGCGATCTCCAGGGTCGAGACGCCGTGGGCGTTGCCGGCCTCGGCGAGCACCGGGACGATGCCGAAGTAGAAGCCGTCGTTCGACATGAAGTACGTGAGCGGGATGCTGAGCACGCCGGTGACGAAGGCCATGTGCGGGCCCATGCCGTCGGGGATGTTGCCGACCAGCCAGGTCGCCATGTGGTCGACCATGCCGGTGCCCTGGAGGACGCCGGTGAAGACGGCGGCGGCGAAGACCATGCCGGAGACGTTGAGGACGTTCTCCGCGTGGGCGCCGAGGCGGGCCTTCTGGTCGGGCATGTGGGGGAAGTTGACGGTCAGGGCGAGGGCGGCGCCGATCAGGAAGAGGACCGGGATCGGCAGCCACTCCATGATCATGGCGGTGAGCAGGGTGACCGTGAGCAGCGCGTTGAACCAGTAGAGCTTGGGGCGCAGGGTCGCGCGGTTGGGGTCGAGGCCCTGGAAACCGTCGTCCTCGTCGGGGAGTTCGGCGTCCGCGTCCGTGCCGGAGCCCGAACCGCCGGTGGCCTTGGGGCCGTTGCCGGCGCCCGAAGCGCCGGTGCCCTTCTCGGCGCCCTTGCCCGAGCCGGCGCCCACGAGGACCGTCTCCGACTCGGCGGGCTCCTCGACGAGCACCTCGTCCAGGGTCAGCACGCCGAGCCGCTTGCGCTCGCGGCGGCCGAGGACGTACGCGAGGACGAGGACCGCCAGCATGCCCACGGCGAGCGCCGGGATCATCGGGACGAAGATGTCGCTGGCGCTGACCTTGAGGGCGGTCGCGGCGCGGGCGGTCGGACCGCCCCAAGGGAGCGTGTTCATCACGCCGTTGGCCATCGCGGCGACGCCGGTCATCACGACGAGGCTCATCTTCAGGCGTTTGTACAGCGGGTACATCGCCGAGACGGTGATCATGAAGGTGGTCGAGCCGTCGCCGTCCAGGGAGACGATCGCGGCGAGGACCGCCGTACCGACGACGATGCGCAGCGGATCCGCCTTGCAGAACTTGAGGATCCCTCGCACGATCGGGTCGAAGAGACCCACGTCGATCATCACGCCGAAGTAGACGATCGCGAACATGAGCATCGCCGCGGTGGGCGCGAGGCTGGTGACGCCGTCGATGACGTAGTCGCCGAGCTTGGCGCCCTTTCCGACGAAGACGCAGAACAGCGCGGGTATCAGGACGAGTGCCGCGATCGGCGACATCTTCTTCAGCATGATCAGGACCAGGAAGGTCGCGATCATGGTGAAGCCGAGGATGGTCAGCATGAGTGGAACACCTAACGTTCGCCTTTGAACCCCACCAGGGACGGCGGTCCGACGACGTTAGGTCGCGCAAAGCCGCGTTAACAAGATGTTGACGCGCGAGCAATAAGCGCAAAACTCCAGGTCACAGCGGTGCGGTGAATGCGACGACCTCCACGGGCACTCCGTTGAGCACCGCGTTGCCCGACAGCGGGTCGAGCTGACTGCCGTCGAGCAGCTGGTTCACGTTGACGCCCGGATCGGTGGCCGCGTGGCTGAGCCGGGTGCCGGGACGGTCGTGGCCCCACCCGTGCGGAAGGCTCACCACGCCCCGCCGCAGCCCGTCCGTGATCTCGGCGGGTGCGGTCACCTCTCCCCCGGCCCCCTTCACCCGGACCGGCGCTCCGTCGACGACGCCCAGCCGCTCCGCGTCGTCGGGGTGGATCTGCAGGGTGCAGCGGTTGGTGCCGCCGGTGAGGGCGGGCACGTTGTGCATCCAACTGTTGTTGGACCGCAGATGCCGGCGGCCGACGAGCACGAGCCCGTCGGCACGGTCGCTCATCGCCTGCCGGAGCCGGGGCAGGTCGTCGACGATCGGCTGCGGAAGCAGTTCGACTTTCCCGCTGCGGGTCTTGAGGGGTTGCGGCAGGCGGGACTTGAGTGGGCCGAGGTCGATGCCGTGCGGGTGCGCGAGCAGTCGCTGGAGGGTCAGCCCGTCGGGTCGTACGCCGAAGCCGTCGCCGTACGGGCCGAGGCGCAGCATCATGTCCAGCCGTCGCTCGGGGCCGGTGTCGCCGGTGAGTTGGGCGGCCACCTCGTGCGGATCGCGGCCGTGGACGGGCGAGTTGGGATCCTTGACGGCCTTGCCGAGGGTCTGGTCGATGACCATCGCGTCCACGGCTGCCGGGTCGGCGCCGTGCATGCCGGTCGCGGCGAGGACCAGCCGGGCCAGGATCTCGGTCTCGGCCATCCGGCCGGGCTCCAGCGGGATCGCGGGGCGGGTGTAGCGGACCTGGTTGCGGACGGCGAGGGTGTTGAACGCGAAGTCGTGGTGCGGGCTTTGGGACGGCGGGGGCGGCGGCAGGACCACGTCGGCGTGGCGCGCGGTCTCGTTGAGGTACGGGTCGACGCTGACCATGAAGTCGAGTGAGTCGAGGGCCTTGTCGAGGCGGGCGCCGTCCGGTGCGGAGAGCACGGGGTTGGCGGCGACGGCGACGAGTGCGCGGATCGGTTCGCCCTCGGCGGTCGCGGTGTCGATCTCCTCGGCGAGTGCGGAGAGCGGCAACTCGCCCTTGGCCTCCGGGTGTTGGCTCACCCGCGAGCGCCAGCGCCCGAGCGCGAAGCCGCGGCCGGGTCCGGCGGGCCGGGGTGTCCGGTCGGTCGCGGCCTGCGGGAAGAGAGCACCGCCGGGCCGGTCGAGGTTGCCGGTGAGGATGTTGAGGACGTCGACCAGCCAGCTGGCCAGGGTGCCGTGCGGGACGGTGCAGCTGCCGATACGGCCGTAGACAGCGGCAGTTGGAGCGGCGGCGAGTTCACGGGCAAGGGTACGGATCTCGTCGGCGGACACGTCACAGGCGCCGGCCACGGCTTCCGGGGTGAAGTCCCGTACGGCGGAACGGAGTTCATCAACGCCTTCCACATGCGGGGCCAACTCCCCCAACTCCACAAGGTGTTCGTCGAAGAGAACGTAGGTCATCGCGGCGAGCAGCAGGGCGTCGCCGCCGGGGCGGACCGCGATGTGGCGGTCGGCGAGTTTGGCGGTGCGGGTGCGGCGCGGGTCGATGACGGTGAGGGTGCCGCCGCGGGCCTTCAGTGCCTTGAGCTTGCCGGGGAAGTCGGGTGCGGTGCACAGACTCCCGTTGGACTCAAGGGGGTTGGCGCCGATGAGGAGCAGATGGTCGGTGTGGTCGAGGTCCGGAACCGGGATCGCGTTGGCGTCGCCGTAGAGCAGACCGCAGGAGACGTGTTTGGGCATCTGGTCGACCGTGGACGCGGTGAAGACGCTGTGGGTGCCGAGGGCGCCGAGCAGGACCTGCGGGTAGAGGGCGCCGGCCATCGTGTGCACGTTGGGGTTGCCGAGGACGACACCGACGGCGTGCGGGCCGTACCGCTCGACGACCGGGCGCAGGCCGGCGGCGACCGCGTCGAACGCCTCCTCCCAGGTGGCCTCGCGCAGCTCGCCGTCCCGGCGCACGAGCGGGGTGCGCAGCCGGTCGGGGTCGCTGTCGACGGCGCCGAAGGAGGCGCCCTTGGGGCAGATGAACCCCCGACTGAACACATCGTCGCGATCGCCTCGGGCGCCGGTCACCCGGGTGCCCTCGATGGTGAGCGTCAGCCCGCAGGTGGCTTCGCACAGGGGGCAGATACGCAGGGCGGTGCGGGACACGGGGCCTCCCAGGGCTTCGTTGCCTCTTGGCGGCGAGCATACCGAGCGGTATGGGAGGTGGCGAGGGGGTGACGG
>NZ_JBXVPZ010000548.1:0-5967 GCF_057961495.1 Streptomyces sp. P5F9
CTCCCGGAGCGCGAGGGGGCAGCCCGTGCGGGGAACACGGGGAGGGGGTGCGCCGCCCGCGGGGTTCGTCCCCGCGTCGAATTCCGGACTTTAACCGCCCGCCACCGCCCGCAGACGGCCTGTCCGGGAAACTTCCCCCGCCCGAGGGAACCGGTGATTCCTGTTACCGATCACCGGTCGGCCGACAGGGCCTCACCAATCGCCGCGTGAGGAGGAGCTCGACGTGAACTTCCGCACGACGTAGATCACTCCGCCGACCAGCGCCACGAAGACCAGCAGCTTGAAGAGCAGTCCGATGACGATGCTCACGACGGTCGCTATCAGCCCGCCGAACACGACCAGGGCGATGACCGGCACCGCGACCCACTTCACCCACCACGGCAGTCCCGCGAAGATCTCTCGCATTGTCCTCGTCCTGTACCTCTCCGCCCGTCGCTCGTACCGGGTCCGGTCCGTGTCCGACACTCCAGTGCCGGATCTCTGATGTCCTGCACTCGATGCTAGGGCGCGCGAAGGGCGAACGGGGGCCTCGCATCCCTTGTCCTCCCCTGACCGTTCCCCTAGGGAACCCTGAGACGCGGCATCAGGCTTACGGGGGAGAGTCAGGCCTCCGGCGGCGAGAACACCACCATCACCCGCAGGTCCTCGCTGATGTGGTGGAACTTGTGGGCCACCCCGGCCGGCACATAAACCACGCTGCCGCGCGCCACCTGGGTGGTCTCCATGCCGACGGTGATCGCGGCCCGGCCGCTCACGACGAAGTACACCTCGTCCTGGTTGTGCGGCTGCTGCCGGTCGTGATCGCCCGCGTCGAGCGCGTAGAGGCCGACCGACATGTTCTTCTCGCGCAGGAACTGCAGGTACGCACCGTCGTTGGCGGCACGCTCCGCCTCCAGTTCATCCAACCGGAATGCCTTCATCGCCCTCGTCCACGCTCGGAGTCGATCTCTTCTGTCACGATCAGACACATGAAGAATTTCCTAGTCAAGACGATCGCCAACGCCGGTGCCCTGGCGGTCGCCGTATGGCTGCTCGACAAGATCACCCTCACCGGTGACAGCACCTTCAAGAAGGTCTGGACGCTGCTCCTCGTCGCCCTGGTCTTCGGTCTGGTGAACTTCCTGGTCAAGCCGATCGTCAAGGTGCTGACCTTCCCGCTGTTCATCCTGACGCTGGGCCTGATCACACTGGTGGTCAACGCGCTGATGCTGATGCTCACTTCATGGCTGGCCGACAAGCTCGACCTGAGTTTCCATGTCGAGGGCTTCTGGACCGCCGTCCTGGGCGGCCTCATCATCTCGGTCGTCTCCTGGGCGCTCAACGTCGTCCTGCCCGAGGGGGACTGAGCGCGCGATGACGTACCGCGTCAGCTTCGTCTGCACCGGCAACATCTGCCGTTCGCCGATGGCCGAATCGGTCTTCCGCGCGCGGGTGGCGGAGGCCGGGCTCGACGGTCTGGTCGAGGTCGACAGCGCGGGCACGGACGGCTGGCACGAGGGCGACGGCGCCGACCCGCGCGCCGTCGCCGTCCTGGAGGAGCACGGATACGGCACCGACCACGTCGCCCGCCGGTTCCAGGCCTCCTGGTTCTCCCGCCTGGACCTCGTCATCGCCCTCGACTCCGGCCACCGCAAGACCCTGCGCCGCCTCGCCCCGACCGAGCGGGACGCCGAGAAGATCCACATGCTCCGCTCCTACGATCCCGTCGCCGTCGCCGTCGCCAGCGACGACCTCGACGTACCGGATCCGTACTACGGGGGCCTGGACGGCTTCGAGGAGTGTCTTGAGATGGTGGAGGCGGCGAGCGCGGGACTGCTCGCCGCGGTGCGTGAGGAAGTGGAGGGACGAGCGACATGAGTGATTCCGCTGCGGCCGGAGGTGTCGCGAGCGGCGCCGGGGACGGCACGCGCGCGGTGCGGGCCGGTCTGCCCGAGCCGGTCAAGTACGAACCGACGCTTCCCGGGCCGGTGTTCGCCGCGCACTTCCATCTCCCGGGCGACGCGACGGGCCCGTACAAGTACGGCCGGGACGAGAACCCCACCTGGACCCACTTGGAGCGCGCCATCGGCGAGCTGGAGGCGCCCGGACGGGACGACGTCGAGACGCTCGTGTTCGCCTCCGGCATGGCCGCCATCTCGTCGGTGCTCTTCTCCCAGCTGCGCGCCGGCGACGCGGTCGTCCTGCCCGACGACGGCTACCAGGTACTGCCCCTGGTGCGCGAGCAGTTGGAGGCGTACGGCATCGAGGTGCGTACCGCGCCGACCGGCGGGGACGCCCAGCTCGCCGTCCTGGACGGCGCCAAGCTGCTGTGGATCGAGACGCCGTCGAACCCCGGGCTCGACGTGTGCGACGTACGACGGCTCGCCGAGGCGGCACACGCGCGTGGCGCCCTCGTGGCCGTCGACAACACCCTCGCCTCACCCCTGGGGCAGCGCCCGCTGGAACTCGGCGCCGACTTCTCCGTGGCGAGCGGCACCAAGCAGCTCACCGGGCACGGGGACGTCCTCCTCGGGTACGTCGCCGGGACCGATGCCACCGCGATGGCCGCCGTACGCCGCTGGCGCAAGGTCGTCGGCGCGATTCCCGGGCCCATGGAGGCCTGGCTCGCGCACCGCTCGATCGCCACGCTCCAGCTGCGGGTCGACCGGCAGAACGCCACCGCGCTGGTCCTCGCTCAGGCCCTGCGCGAACGGGCCGACGTGACGGACCTGCGCTACCCGGGGCTGCCCGACGACCCCTCGTACAAGATCGCCTCACAGCAGATGCGGCGCTACGGGTGTGTGGTTTCGTTCACGCTGCCCACGCGCACGCGTGCCGAGCGTTTTCTCGACGCGCTGCGGCTCGTGGACGACGCGACGAGTTTCGGCGGGGTGCGGTCCACCGCCGAACGGCGGCGGCGCTGGGGAGGGGACGCCGTACCGGAGGGCTTCGTTCGCCTCTCGGTCGGTGCCGAGGACCCTGAGGACCTGGTGGCCGATGTGCTGGGTGCGCTGGACGAGGCGGCGCGGTGACCGCTTTACGTACCGCCGGTCGGTGTCCGGCTACGCACAACGGACGGTCCGAGCCTCCCCCCTCGTGGCTCGGACCGTCCTCGGTTCTGCGCGCGAAGAACCGCGCGCACAAGGCTAGTTGACTCTGTGTCAGTGTCCAATCACGGTAGCGACAGAGACCTATCGACTTATTTATAGTTGGGCCCTGTCCGGGGCCGGAGGAAGGGTGGGGAGAGGAGAGTGCGTGCCATGGATCTGGCCTTGCTGCGCACCTTCGTGACCGTGCACCGAGCCGGCTCCTTCACCCGCGCCGCGGCCCTGCTCGGCCTCTCCCAGCCGGCGGTGACGTCCCAGATCCGCACCCTGGAACGGCAGTTGGGCCGCCCCCTGTTCCTGCGCCAGGCCCGTGGGGTCACCCCCACGACCATGGGCGACGAACTCGCGCACAAGGCCGCGCCGCATCTCGACGCCCTCGTGGAGATCGCCGAGACGGGGCCCGACAACGACGCCTCGCTGCGCACCCTGCATCTCGCCGGTCCCCCCGAGTTCACCGCCGAGCGGGCCCTGCCCGCGCTCACGGAGCTGACCGGGGACGACGGCCAGGGCTTAGCACTGCGCGCATCCTTCGGGAACGCCGAGGAAACCCTGGAGGGACTGGCCGCCGGACATCATGATCTGGCCATCAGCACGGCCCGTCCGCGAGGTGCTCTGCTCACCGCGACAACGCTCTGCGACGAGGAGCACGTCCTGGTCGCCGCCCCGCACCGGGCCGAGCAGCTCGGCTCCGAGAAGCTCGGCCCCGAGGACGCGCCCGCCCCGGACGACCTCCCCGTGATCGAGGTCCACGAGTCGCTGCCCTTCGTCTCCCGGTACTGGGCCTCCGTCTTCGACTCCCGCCCGGCCGCCCCGGGCACCGTGATCGTGCCGGACCTCCGCGCGGTCCTCGCATGCGCGATCGCGGGCGCCGGGCTCGCGGTACTGCCCCGCTATCTGTGTGCCCTGGCGCTGAAACGCGGCGAGGTCGTCCCGCTCCACGAACCCGCGATTCCACCACTGCGGACGTATTTCCTGGTGGTGCGCACCGGCACTCTCGCGATGCCGCACATCGCCCGGGCCCACGAGTGGCTGCAGCGTGCCGCGACCAACTGGGGCTGACCAGGGACTTTTGCCGCCGTTCCGCGACGAACCCGCCGGTTCCACGTGAAACATCACGCTCCGAACCGTCAAGGTGACGTCGTGCGATGTTTCACGTGGAACCAGCGGGGCCACATTTCTCCCATGACCGTCCGACCCGTGGTCAAGCGCACCGCACGTGCCGTTCTCCTCGACGGTGACGCCCTGATCCTGATCAAGCGCACCAAGCCAGGTGTCGATCCCTACTGGGTCACGCCCGGTGGCGGGGTCGAACCCGAGGACACCACCGTCGTCGACGCCCTGCACCGGGAGGTGTACGAGGAGCTCGGCGCCAAGATCAGCGACGTGGTGCCCTGCTTCGTGGACACCGTCGAGCACATCGGCGCGGACGCGGCCTCGACCGGCGTGAAGGTGCAGCACTTCTTCGTCTGCCATCTGGAGTCCATGGACCCGGCACTACGCCACGGCCCCGAAGTGGACGAGCCCCTCGGCGAGTACGAGATCGTCAGAGTGCCCTTCACCCGCGTGGGCATCGCGTCCGTCCACCTCGTGCCCCTGTCTCTACGGCACTACCTGGACGGCAACATCGAAGGGGTCCTCGCGATGCACGCCCCCGACCTGGGCTGACGCCTCCGCCACCGGGTCACTCCCCGGTGGCCACCAGCTCCTCGACCGAGTCGTGCCGTATGCGCTCCGTCGGGATGCCGGCGTCCCGCAGGGCGTGGACACCACTGCGGATCATTCCGGGCGGACCCGAGACGTAGGCGTCGTACTCGTTCCACGGCCCGTACGTGCGGATGGCGTCCGGGAGTTGGAGATTCCCCGGCCGGTCGACAATCGGCCGGACCGCAAGCCAGGGATGGGACTGCTGGAGCCGGAGCATCGTGTCGATGTCATAGAGGTCGTGGTCGGTACGGGCGCCGTAGAACACCTCCACCGGGCGCCGCTCGCCGCGTTCGGCGACGTCTTCGACCAATGCCTTGATCGGCGCTATGCCGGTGCCGCCGCCGACGCAGAGCAGTCCGCTGTCGGTGGAGTGGTCCACGGTCATCGAGCCGGTCGGCGGGCCGAGCCGGATGACATCACCGGGCCGGGCGTGGTGCACCAACGCGTTCGAGACCCAGCCCGCGGGGACGGCCTTCACATGGAAGGTCAGCAGCCCGTCCGAGCGGGGCGCCGAGGCGAAGGAGTAGTGCCGCCAGATCCGCGGCCACCAGGGCGTCTCCAGGCTCGTGTACTGCCCGGCGAGGAAGGGATAGGGCTGGTCCGGGCGGAGGGTGACGACGGCGACGTCCCGGGTCCTGAGGTCATGGGTGACGAGCTCCGCGTGCCACCAGGCCGGAGCGCGCAGTTCGTCCGCTGCGGCCGCGTCGATCATGACCTGCGAGATCGTCGTGTACGCCCGCACCCAGGCCGCCTCCATCTCGGCATCCCAGACCGAGGAGGCGTACTTGTTCAGCGCGCCGATGAGGCACTCGCCGACGGCCGGGTAGTGCTCGGCCCTGGTGCCGTACTTGCGGTGCCCGCGGCCGAGGTTCTGCAGATACGCGACGAGGACCTCGGTGTTGTCGATGTGCTCGGCGGCGGTCAGCAGCGCCTTGAGCAACCGGTCCCGCTGGGTGTCCATCGCCGCCGGGAACAGCGACCGCAGCTCGGGGTGGCGCACGAAGAGCAGCGCGTAGAAGTACGAGGTGACCTTGTCGGCCACGGGACCGACTTCGGCCATCGTCCGGCGGATGAGTACGGCGTCCGGGGAGGCCTTCTCGGTGGCGGTGGCGGGCCCGGAAGAACGCTGGGCAGGCACGCGCACGGGGGCGGCAGGGGCCTGGGCCTGGGCTGGGGC
>NZ_JBXVPZ010000549.1:0-5922 GCF_057961495.1 Streptomyces sp. P5F9
CGCCCCTCCCCCCGATCCCGACCATCCCGTCGACGACGAGATCGGCGCGGAGGACGGTCTCCTCGGCATCACCGGCCGCGACGCTACGACCGCCCGCCCGCAGCAGCGCCGCGAGCCCGCCCGGGTGGGTGCGCTCGGGCGCGAGCAGCACGGCCGCGACCGCCGCGCCGCGCCGCGCCAGCCGCGCCCCGGCGTACAGGGCGTCGCCGCCGTTGTCCCCGCTCCCCACCAGCAGCACGACCCTGCCGCCGTAGACCCGCCCCAGCAACTGGGCGCAGGCGACGGCCAGTCCGGCCGCGGCACGCTGCATGAGCGCACCCTCGGGAAGCCGCGCCATCAGCCTCTGCTCCGCTGCCCTTACCGTCTCCACGCTGTACGCAGTACGCATGCGGTCGAGTCTGCCCCGTGAGCGGCGGGGACCGCACCCGGGCGCACACGGAACCCGTGGCTCACCCCTCCGCGATCACCACCGCGGAGGCCACCCCCGCGTCATGGCTCAACGACACATGCCACGACCGCACCCCCAGGTCGGCCGCCCGTGCCGCGACCGTCCCCGTCACCTTCAGCCGGGGCTGGCCACTGTCCTCGACGTACACCTCCGCGTCCGTCCAGTGGAGCCCCGCCGGGGCACCGAGCGCCTTGGCCAGGGCCTCCTTCGCGGCGAAGCGGGCGGCGAGGGAGGCGGGGCCCCGGCGTTCCCCGCTCGGCAGCAGCAACTCGCTGTCCAGGAACAGGCGTTGGGCCATACCGGGCGTACGTTCCAGGGACGCCGCGAACCGGGCGATCTCGGCCACGTCGATACCAACCCCGATGATGCTCATGCCGATCACCCTATGACGGCGCGGATACGCCGAAGGGGGTGGCGCGTGGCCGAGGCCACGCACCACCCCTTCCCCCCGTTGTGGGTCAGCTGCGCGTCAGCGTGTAGTCGCCGCCGCCGTTGTCCCCCGTGACGACGACGCCGTAGCGGCCGGTCCGTGTCGGTGTGAAGGTCACGGAGACCGGGCCGCCGAATATGGGGTCCGCGACAGCGGACGCCACCGCGGAGCTACGGTTCTGAAGGAACGTCGCCGGGTTGCCCGGGTCGTCGCCCATGATGAACAGGCTGGCTGTCGAGATCACGCTTGCCTCGGTCAGGCTGATGGTCACCGGCACACCCGCGGTCAGGTCCGTGTCCTGCACGGCGGCGGGCTGTGAGTCGGCGAGGTGGAAGGTGTTGGACGATGCCGGCTGCAACGTCTGGGAGCCCGCCGTGTACTCGATGTAGTAGGGAACATCGGTGCCCCGGAATTGGACGACCTGCGGGAAGTAGTCGCCCACCGGCCGCGTGTTCCCGTCGATCGCGACGAAGTCCACCGACTGGCCGGTGAGAGCGCTGCTCGCGAGGAGGTTCGGCTCGGTCTGCGCTCGGTCGTCGTACACCTTGAGGTTGTTGTCGGACGGCGCCAGCGACCTCACCGCGACCACGGACCAGGAGGGGACCAGCGTGATGAAGCGGAAGTTCTGCGCCGAGGTGTCGGCAGGGGCAGGGGCCGATTCGCCCTTCCCGTTGATCAATTCCCTGCGGTACTGATAGTCGATCGTGTTCTGGTAGAGCGACCCCCGCGAGGCGTCGGTCACGTCGAGCCCGTCCAGACCACGGCTGTGCCAGAACGACGCGAATGTGTTGTCGACGTGATGCGCGAGCGTGGCGAAGACGGTTCCGAAGGCCTCACTGTGCTGGTCCCAGAATTCGGTGGTGGTGCTGGGCGGGTCGGTGAGGTCCAGCAACGCACCGATGACCCGCGTCTCCGTCACATCACCGTTGGCGACACGGTTGGTGCCCCAGGTCGGGAACTCGAAGTCGGTCGAGGTTCCGTTGCCGAACAGAAAAGCCGAGGTGTGATACATGGCCAACGAGAAGAAGGTCGCCCATCCCTCGATCCATGCGCATACGGCGGTGCTGGCCGCGTTGGGCGGATGAGGAATGGGGCAACCCGCGGTCGACGGAAACGCGTCGTTGTAGAGGTCGTCCATCAGCGCGTGGCCGATCTCGTGCATGACCTCCATCGGGGCGTCCGGAGTGGGGGTGAGCAGATGCACGATGTTCGCCGTCTGGTCGTACTCGTCCTGCGCGTTGGTTCGGACATCCGGCCAGTCGATCTGTATCTGCCGGCACGCGGTGTCCTTCGGATCCCAGCAGCTGCCGGAATGCGGAACCCCCAACCACGCGTCGTTGCCCTCGTCGAATGCGTGAGCGGCCCGGTTGCCCGCCGCGTCGCCGGGGACCGTACTGCCGAAGTTCACCGTGCTGCCCGGCACCGGATTGGCACGGATCGGCGAACTCCAGTTGTAGGCGCCCGTGCCGTTCTGCACCTGCCACGAGGCGTTGGCGGCCTTGACCGTGATGTACAGCTGCGTGAACTGCGCGGCGCCGAAACAGATGTCGAAGTTGCCCGCGGAGTTGGTGAGCCCGGCGATCAGCGCGCCGGTGAGGTGATCCCGCACCTGCACCTGGATGTTCATCCCGTTGTGCCGCACACCGGCCTGGTCCGTGTAGCTCCAGTTGCCCACGGCGTGCGTGTCACAGGCCAGCGGTGCCACTCGCTGTGGTGCGGGAAGTCCCGGACTCGGCACACCACTCGTCACCTGCCACGCCGGGCGTTTCGCTGCGGCGGACGATGCGGCCGCGGCACCCGGCCCACCGCCCGAGTCCGCCCGTCCGACCGCGGGGCTCGCCAACGCGCACAGCACCGCCACCACGACAGTGAGGATGGTTCTTCGCGCCGGCCTCATCAGCTGAACTGCCAGTACTGGTTGTACGCGGCACTCGCACCGCAGGTGAACTGGACGATCCCGGCCTTGTCGGACTGGCTCGATCCCGCGACGGCCATGCATTTGGCGCTGTGGCGGGCCACGAGCTGGACCCCGGTGATGCCGACCGGCGCCGCCCGCAGGAACCACTGCTGGTTGTTCGCGCCGGTGCAGCCGTACTGGTTGACCACGGCGTTGTTGTCGAGGCTGTTCTGGCGGACGTCCGCGCACTTGCCGCTGTTGAGGTTGACGAGCAGGTAGTAGCCGCTGTCGGTGGACTGGAGCGCCCACTGCTGGTTGCGGCCGCCGTCGCAGGAGTACTGCTCCAGTCCGTGGCCGTCGTCCGTGGCGGATTCCGGTACGTCCAGGCACTTGGCGCTGTTGTAGTTGGTCACCTTGTAGTAGGTCACCGCCTGTGGCTGAGCGGCGGCCGCACCGGCGCCGGCGGCGGAGAGCCCGACCAGGCCCAGGCCGAGCGCGGTGGTGACGGCGACGGCGACACGGCCGGGAAGTCTCACAGTTGCGTTGATGATGCCCATTGGGTCGTCCCCCGATGACTAGAACTGGGCGGTCCGGCGACAACGTTGCCGCCGTGGGACAGCGTGCCCGCCTCACCGTGGCAGGGGATGAGTAACCGCTACTCAACTACCCGCTGCCCGGCCTCCCGTTGCCCAACTACCCATAGGGCACTGGCGAGTTCATGTCGGGTGGTGACGCCGAGTTTGGCGTAGGCGTGCTGGAGGTGGTTGTCGACGGTGCGCACCGACAGGGCCAGCGCGTCGGCGATGTCCTTGCTGGCGCCGCCGGCGGCGGCGAGGAGGGCGATCTCCCGTTCGCGGGACGTGAGGTGGGCGGTGGCCCGGGCCGTGGCCAGCAACGGCGTCCGAGCGCCCTCGCAGCGCTCCCGGAGCGCGGCGGCCCGCTGGGCGGCGGCGACGGCGCGGCGGGAGCGGGCCGCCCTGCGCCAGGCGGCCGCGGCGGCGGTGGCCGCCTCGGCGGCAAGCAGATCCGCGCCTACGGCCTCGCACGCGTCGGCGGCCGCGAGGAGCAGTTCGGGGTCGTCGGCGCCGAGCGCGGCGGCCAGTCGGGCCCGGGCGGCGGCGAGCGTCCCGTCGCACATCCCGGCGAGTACGGCGAGCCGGTCGCCGGCGTCCTCCGCTCCGCCGAGCCGGGCGACATCGGTCAACAGCAGCGCTTCGCCGGTGACATGGCCGGTGCGGCGGGCGGAAGCGGCCGCGGCGGTGAGCACGGACCGCGCCCGCACCAGCTGCCCCCGAGCGGCCAACAGCCAGGCCTCACCCAGGAGTTCCTCCCCGGCGGACAGCAACCCGGGTTCTACGGGCGGCAGTTCGCGGTGCTCGGCGAGCGTGGCCTCGGCCGCGTCGAGATCCCCCAGTACGGCCGCGCACGCGGCGAGCCCGCCCAGCACCGGCCGTAGGGCCATCGCGTGGTCGATGCCGCGGGACACGGTGGCGGCCTCGGCCCACCAGCGGCGGGCGGTCGCGGGATGGCCGGCCAGCCAGTGCGTACGGCCGAGGAGGACCGCCAGCCAGATCCGCACCCGGGAACCGGCCGCGGTGAGTTCGGCGTAGGCGGGCTCGCCCACCCGGCAGACCTCGGCGGCCGGGACACCGGCTTCGGTGAGGGCGAGGACGAGCGGGATGCGCTGGAAGGCGGGATGGGAGGCGAGGGCGCGTTCCTCGACCCGCCGGTGCGCGTCGTGCGCGCGCCGCGCCCAGGTGGCGGCCTCGGCGGTACGGCCCACCAGGGCCAGCGCGGCGGGCTTCATCCAGGCGCCGCGCAGCCAGGCGTTGACGTCGGGGGCGGCGGCGACGTCGGTCTCCAGATCCTCCAGCAGGGCCAGCCCCTGCGCCGGCCGGCCACCGACGATCCGGAGAAAACCCTCGTTGATCGTGAGCTTGCGGCGGTCGGCCGGAGTGCTGATCCGTTGGCGGGCCGCGTCGTTGACGGCGAGCGCCTCGGCAAGGGGGGCGTTGCTCCACAAGAGGTTCGTCGTCCGGACGAGGGCGACCGCGAGCCTCTCCTCCTCGTCGGCGGCGAGGGCGTCCGCCCCGGCGAGCGTCGCCTCGGCCTGGTGCCAGCGGCCCAGCTCGAACAGGGCCTCGCCGAGCCGCAGTTCGGTGGCGGTTGTCCGGTGCTTCTCCGGCAGGGCTTCCAGCAGGGCGACGGTCCGGGGCAAGTCGTGGGCGTGGCGGGCGAGTACGGCGGCCTGGATGAGGAGGGCCGGGTCGGCGGTGCCGGTCGCGGCCAGCCGCCAGGTCGCGATGTGCAGCAGGTCGCCGCGACGGCGGGCGCCGCGTGCCTGGACCCGGACGGCCTGGTCCAGGAGCAGGCCGCGGCGGCGCAGCAACGGCAGCCCGGCGCGCAGCACTTCGCCGTACAGGGGGTGGGCCAGCGACACCGTCGTACGCCGCCGGTCCTGCGTGACGCGGATCAGCCCCGCCTGTTCCAGGGCCGCCGTCACCTGCGGCGGTGCCAGGGCTTCGGCGTGCGCCAGGGGCAACGGCTCGCACAGCGCCAGGAGTTCGAGCACGGGGCGCCCCGCGGGATCGGCGGCGGCCAGCCGTGCACCGATCATCTCGGTGAGCCGCGCGGTACCGGGCAACCGGTCCTCGACCAGGTGCCAGATCTCCCCGTCCTCGGTCAGGTTCCCGGCAGCGAGGGCGCCGAGGACGAGTTCGCGCAGGTAGAGCACGTTGCCGCCGCTGGCGGCCGACAGTTCGTGCAGGGTTCTCCGGGCGACGGGCCGCCCGAGCGCAGCCTGGAGCAGCACTTCGACCTGCTCGGGACTCAGCACGGTCAGATCGACCCGGTACACCGGGTCCCCGCCCCGCAGCGCGGCGACGGCCTCCCCGTACGGCTCACCGGTGCGCACGGTGCCGATCAGCAGCAGCGTGCCGGTGTCCATCAACTGCCGCAGCAGTACGGCCGATGCGGCGTCCAGCAGATGCATGTCGTCGACGAACAGCACCCACTGCCGCCCCGGCCCGTAAGCCAACTCCCTTGCTACGGCGGCGAATCCGGCGACAGGGTCGGTCAAGTCGACCCCGACGGGCAGCAGATGGGCGATCGCCCCCAGCGGCACGGCCCCCGCCGCGACACTCGCGG
>NZ_JBXVPZ010000550.1:0-5912 GCF_057961495.1 Streptomyces sp. P5F9
GTCCACGGCGGAGGGTGCGGCGGTCGGGGCGGCCGTCTCCGGCGCGAGCGGGGTCGCCGCGGCGGGGTCCGCATCCGCCTTGCCGCCGAAGGGGTCGCCGGGGATGAGCGACGGTTTCATCGCGACCACGGCGACGGCTATCGCGAGCGGGACGCCGAGGACGGCCCACGCCCGGCGCCCGCGCCGGGCCCGCCCGTTCATCTCCTGCCAGGCGGGACCGGTCCGCCAGCCCTCGGGCTCCTGGCGCTTGCCCTTGCCCTTCCTCTTCCCCTTGCTCTCGTCCTTCTTCAGCCGCTCGGTCACCTCACGGGCGCGGGCGGACGGTTCCTTCGGGGCGGAGGCGCGGATGTCGCGCTCCGTGTCGCGGGCGAACTGTTCCCAGACATCGTCGGGGATCTCCGGGACCGAGGACGGCTCCTCGGCAGGCTTGTCAGACACGTCCCCAAGTTCTAGACGTTCCGAAAGCCTGTTCACAAGAAGAACTTGGGTGTGACACAGCCCACATAAAAATCCTGTGAGGATGGGCACAACCGTTCTCAGGTTTCCCGGGTCTCACCTGCATAACCAAGGGCCACACCCGCGCCCCACACGCGGCGCCCTCCGCCCAGCGTGCTGCGCTGCCGCAGCACACCGGACTTCTTGAGGACTTCATGAAGCTGCGCCGTGCCATGGCCGCGGCGGCCGCGACGGCCGTCATCGCTCCCCTCGCCCTGCTCTCCGCGCCCGCCGCGTTCGCGGAGGACTCCGCGTCGCCGAGCCCGAGCGACAGCGCGAGCGAGTCCGTCTCCGCGACACCGTCCGACTCGGTCTCCCCGACGCCGTCCGACTCCGACTCCGCGTCGCCATCCGGCAGCACCCTGCCGAGCGACTCGGCCTCGCCCTCGGCGAGCGACAGCGCCTCCACGTCGGCCACGCCGTCCACCTCGGCCGAGCCGAGCGGGGAGCCGACCGACCCGGACGTGCCGTTCTGCGAGGACCTGGACGAGGACTTCTCCGACGCCAAGGTGTCCGCGGACATCAAGGGCCTGCCGGGCAAGATCGTCGCGGGCGACGGCTTCCACGGCTTCAAGCTGACCGTCACCAACGACTCGAAGACCACGGTCGACGGCGTCGCCTTCTACGCCGAGGTCGAGAACTTCGAGATCGACGAGTCGAAGTTCCTGAGCCCGTACGTGGACCTGGAGTTCAAGAACCCCGAGACCGGCAAGTGGGACCGCATCGGCAACGACGAGTGGGCCGGTGACTACTTCTTCTACGTCAACGAGCTGAAGTCCGGGAAGAGCAAGTCGGTCGACCTGCGCGTCAGCATCAGCGCGAAGGCCCCGGCCGGCGACGCCTACTCCTTCGGTTCCGGCGCCTACCTCGACAACGTCAAGGGCCAGGACTGCATCGCCGAGGGCTGGGCCGAGTACGACTTCCAGGTCCTCAAGGCGGGCTCCACGAACCCCGACCCGGGTACCGCCACGCCGGGCGACGGCGGCAAGGACACCTCCGTGAAGAAGCCGCAGGGCGAGGTCTCCGACCTCCCGACCGGCAACCTCGCCGAGACCGGCTCCAGTTCCGCGCTCCCGGTGATCGGCCTCGTGGGCGGCGCCGCCGTCGTCGCGGGTGCCGCCGCGGTGGTCATGGTCCGTCGGCGCAAGAGCGGGGCGAGCGCGTAACACGTAGCTCGTCGCACGAGGAAGGACCTGCGCTCGGAGGGGGGCGCAGGTCCTTCTGTCTGTACCGGCCGTTCAAGTACCCCTGACTGCCTACGACTTCGGCGGCAGCGTCGGCATCCCCAGGAACGGCAGCTTCAGCGCGCCGAACGCGCCCTCGGGGACCGCCGGTTGACGCGGTTCCACCGGCTTCAGGCGTTCGTACGACAGCCCCTGCTCCGGGCGCGGGTCGGGTTCGCCCTTGTTGGGCCAGTACGACATCGCGCGCTCGGCCTGTGCCGTGATGGTGAGGGACGGGTTGACGCCGAGGTTCGCGGAGACCGCCGAGCCGTCGACGACCGAGATGCCGACGTGGCCGTAGAGGCGGTGGTACGGGTCGATCACGCCGGTCTCGCGGGAGGCGCCGATGGGGCAGCCGCCGAGGAAGTGGGCGGTGAGCGGGGTGCCCATGAGTTCGCCGACGTTGGAGCCCGCGAAACCGTTGATCTCGGCGGCGATCGCCGCCGCGCCCTCCGAAGCCGCCTTTATCTGCTTGGGGTTGGGCGCGCCGTGTCCCTGACGGGCCGTCAGCAGGCCTTTGCCCACGCCGTCCGGTTTCAGGTACGTCGTCAGGGAGTTGTCCAGCGACTGCATCACCAGGCCGATGATGGTCCGCTCCGACCAACGCCGGTTGGAGAGCGAACGCAGGACCAGGAGGGGGTGCCTGGCCGCGTTCGCCAGCCAGCCCAGTGCCCTCGACGAGCCCTCCGAGTACGGGACTTGGAGGATGGAGAGGCCGCCCATCGAGTTGGAGCCCTTGCCGTAGCGGACCGGTTCGATGTGGGTGTTCTCGTCGGGGTGGATCGAGGACGTGATGGCGACCCCGCGCGTGAAGTCGACCTGCCGGGTGCCGGTGGCCTTGCGGTAGCGGCGGTTGTTCGTCTGCGCGCCGACCAGCGCCTCCGAGTTGGTGCGGGTCAACTCGCCCAACTTCTCGGAGAGGTACGGCAGTTGCCCGCCCGCCTTCATGCGGTGCAGGAGGGTCTGGGTGCCGTAGGTGCCGGCCGCGAGGACGACCCGGCGGGCCTTGAAGGTACGGCCCTCCGACGACTTCCTCGCGTCCGTGGGCAGGGTGGCTATCGCGTAGCCGCCCTGCGAGTCGTCCGTGACCGACACGACCGTCGTCATCGGATGGACCTTCGCGCCCGCCTTCTCGGCGAGGTAGAGGTAGTTCTCGTTCAGGGTGTTCTTGGCGCCGTGGCGGCAGCCCGTCATGCACTCGCCGCACTCGGTGCAGGCCTTGCGGTCCGGGCCCGCTCCGCCGAAGTACGGGTCGGCGGCCGGTTCGCCGGGGCGTGCCTTCGCTGTTCCCTCGGCGTCCTTGCCGTCGCCGAAGAAGACGCCGACGGGGGCCATGTGGAAGGTGTCTCCTACGCCCATTCGCTGGGCGGCGGCCTTCAGGTGGACGTCCGACGGGGTCATCGTCGGGTTGAGGCGTACGCCCAGCATGCGGCGGGCCTGGTCGTAGTACGGGGTCAACTCCTCTTCCCAGTCGGTGATGTCGCGCCACTGGGGGTCTTCGAAGAACGGCTTCGGTGGGACGTAGAGGGTGTTGGCGTAGTTGAGGGAGCCGCCGCCTACGCCTGCGCCGGCCAGGACCATGACGTTGCCCAGCAGGTGGATGCGTTGGATGCCGTACATGTTGAGCTTGGGGGCCCAGAGGTAGTTCTTGAGGTCCCAGGAGTTTTTGGGGAGCGTCGACGGGGTGAAGCGGCGGCCTGCTTCCAACACGCCGACGCTGTAGCCCTTTTCCGTGAGGCGTAGGGCGGTTACCGAGCCGCCGAAGCCGGAGCCGACGACTATTACGTCGTAGTCGTAGGTGTCCTGGGGCACGGGTTCTCCTCGTTGAGTTTCGCGTGCGGGTGGATCGTGGTTGCTCGCGCAGTTCCCCGCGCCCCTAAAAGCAAAAGCCCTACCTGAGCCGGAACAGCTTCATCGCGCGGAGACTCCTGCTCATGAACTGCGCATACGCCTCGTCGGTCATTCCCAGCGACGGAGCCATCGGCAACAACCGCTGCTGGGCGATCGTCTGGGCCTCGGTGTACTTGAGGATGCCCTCGGAGCCGTGGCGGCGGCCGAGGCCGGAGTCCTTCATGCCGCCCATGGGGGACTGGACGCTGCCGTAGGCGGAGGCGTAGCCCTCGTTGACGTTGACCGTGCCGGTGTGGAGGCGGGCGGCGATGGCGCGGCCGCGGGTGCCGTTCTTCGTCCAGACCGAGGAATTGAGGCCGTACGGCGTGGAGTTGGCCTCCTTCACGACCTCGTCCTCGGTCTTGAAGCGGTAGACGGAGACGACCGGGCCGAAGGTCTCCTCGGCGCAGACGGCCATGGGGGCCTCGACGCCGTCGAGGATGGTGGGCTCGAAGAAGTACGGGCCGATGTCCGGGCGGGCCACCCCGCCTGCCAGCACCTTCGCGCCCTTGGCGACCGCCTCCTCCACGTGCCGGGTCACCGACTCCAACTGCCGTTCCCCCGCGAGCGATCCCATGTCCGCGCCGTACGCGAGGGACGTGCCGAGACGCATCGCCTTGGTGCGGGCGGCGAAGCGTTCCAGGAAGGTGTCGGCGATCGACTCGTGGACGTACAACCGCTCGATGGAGACGCAGAGTTGGCCGGCGGAGGAGAAGCACGCGCGGACCGCGCCCGCCGCCGCCTTCTCGATGTCGGCGTCGTCCAGGACCACCATGGCGTTCTTGCCGCCGAGTTCGAGGGAGACGCCGATCAGACGGGAGGCGGCACTCTGCGCGACCTCGCGGCCGGTGCGGGTGGAGCCGGTGAAGGAGACGTAGTCGGCGTGCTCGACGACCTCGGGGCCGACGACCGGGCCCTCGCCGAGGACGACCTGGAAGACGTCGGCCGGCAGGCCCGCCTCGATGAGGAGGTCGCGGGCCCACAGGGCCGTGAGACACGTTTCCGTGTCCGGCTTCATGACCACCGCGTTGCCCGCCGCGAAGGCCGGAAGGGCGTCGCCGACGGAGAGTTCGAGCGGGTAGTTCCACGGGGCGATCTGGCCGACCACCCCGCGCGGGTGCCGGAGTTCGGTGACCTTGGTGAGGGTCGGGACGGCGCCGGTGTGCCGCTTCGGCTTGAGGTAGGCAGGGGCCTTGCGGCCGTAGTGGCGGGCCGCGACGGCGACGGCCTGCACCTCCTCGTGGGCGTGCAGCCGCGCCTTGCCGGTCTCCAGCTGGATCAGGTCGAGGACCTCGGCCTGACGGGCGAGCACCAGGTCGTGGAAGCGGAGCAGGACCGCCGCGCGCTGCCGTACCGGCGTCTGCGCCCACAGGGCCTGGGCGGCGCGGGCCGCGTCGAAGGCCTTCGCCACGTCCTCGGGTGTGGACTCGGGCAGATCGGCGAGCTTCTCACCGGTGAACGGCGCGTGGTTGGCGGTCCGGCCGGAGCCGACCACACCCTTCGTGAGCTGGGCGACCAGCTCCGGGGTGACCACATCGGCGGCGGTACGGGCGCCTGTGGGGGCCGGCGCGAGGGGGTTCGTGCCGGTCGTCGTTTCCGTACCGGTCTTTTCCGGGGCCTGCGAGTCCGTCATGTGCGGCAGGGTATGCCGGTGCGGAGGGTTTGGGTACCCGTCGGTAATCGGGATTCACCGAGTACTCACACGACGCCAGCGATCACTGGCAACGAACGCGCTGATCAGGGTGTTGTACGGGGACGATCACCACCGGATCGCCACCGGACCGCCGCCGGATCACTTTTCCGTGAGCGCGAGCCGGGCGCGGGCGCCCTTGAAGAGCGCGGTGCCCTTCTTCTCGTCCGGGGTGCCCTTGGGCATGTCCACGCGCAGTTCGTACATGCGGTGGTCGGCGGTGCGGATGACCAGGGCCATGGCGCGGGTGGGGACGCCGGACTGTTCGTAGGTGGTGTCGGCCAGGATCGTGTCCTTGTTCCCCCGGAAGCTGGTGCGGGTGTAGTGGGGGTCGGACGTGGCCTCGGCCCAGGACCGGGCTTGGGCGAGGGGCGCGCCGGCGGCCTTGTCCCATTCGGTGAGGCGGACGCGGAGGGCTCCGGTGCCGTAGGTGACGGTACGGCTGCCGGACGCCGCCCGCGTCTGGAGAAGCCGGTACTGGGACGGGAGGAAGAGGACCGCGCCCATGCCCTCCCGCCGGTGAGCGGTCCAGGAGTCCTTGCCGAGGACGCTCTCGACGAACGTGCCGAACGCCAGCCCCGCCAGGAGGAGCACCCCGAGCGCGATGAGAAGGG
>NZ_JBXVPZ010000551.1:0-5910 GCF_057961495.1 Streptomyces sp. P5F9
GAGTTTCCGCACCCGCCCACCCTGGCCTGGCTGATGTTCCGCCAGGGCGGGCGGGTGCGGAAACTCCGCGTGGTCTTCCCCGGGACGCCGCATGGGACGCCGCCCGGGGCACCGGCGTGAGCTCTGTGTCAGGCGGAGCGCGGCAGTTGTCGTAGGAACACCTTCTCGACCAGCACCCGGTGGGTCTCGGCGTCGGGGTCGGCGACGCCGTCGGACAGGACGAGGACGCGGTGGTCGCGGTTGGCCGCGTCGATGACGGTGGACAGGACCACGCCGCTGGTGCTGATGCCGGCGAGGACCAGGGTGTCGATGCCGCGGTCGCTCAACTGCTCGTGGAGATCGGTGGTCGAGCCCGAGCCGTAGCGGATCGTGCGGACGACGATGTCGCCGTCCTCGGGTGTGATCCGCGCGTCGATCTGCGCGGCGCCGGATCAGCACCATCGCGCAGGGGAACGCGGCCGACGTGCATGGACACCGGCTTCCGGGCGCTGTACGCCGATTGGCCCCGGGCCGCCCGCGAGTGCGTCGCCGTGCTGCGCATGGAGGCGGGCCGCACCCCGCACGGCCGGGCACTTGACACCCTGATCGCCGAACTCGCCGCCCGCGACCCGGACTTCCGCACGTGGTGGGCCGAACATCAGGTGCGGGGACCGCGGCCGCGGCAACTCACCAAGGCGTACGTGCATCCGGCCGCCGGTGAACTCACCCTCGCCGTCCAGCAGTTCGCCGTCGACACGCACCCGGATCAGTTCTCCGTCGCGTACACGGCCCCGCCGGACTCGGCCTCGCAGGACGCGCTGCGGTTCCTGTTGCAGTGGGCGGGCCTCAGCAGCACTCAGGTGGGGTGAACTGGGGCGTTCAGCTGCCGACGGGTGCGCCCGCCACCGCCGAACTGCCGGGAAGGGGCGTACGAGCGGGCCGTTCGGCCAGTACGTCCAGGATGTTGTCCACCGCCAGGTCGACCATCGCGGCCCGGGTCGCCTCGGTCGCCGACCCGATGTGCGGCAGCGTGATCACGTTCGGCTCGGCCACGAGCGGGGACAACTCCGTTCCCATCGGCTCCCGTTCGAAGACATCGAGCCCGGCGGAGTGCAGCCGCCCCTCACGGACGGCGTCCAACAAGGCCTCTTCGTCCACGACTCCGCCGCGCGAGGTGCTGACCAGCGTGGCCGTGGGCTTCATCGTGGCCAGTTCGCGGGCCGAGATCAGATGGTGGGTCTCGTCGGTGAGCGGCACGTGCAGCGACACGACGTCGGAGTCGGCCAGCAGCGTGGCCAGGCCCACCGCGGTCGACAGGTCGTCGTCGGGCGCGTACGGGTCGTGGTGGATCACGCGCATCCCGAAACCGTGGGCGCGGCGGGCGACCGTGCGGCCGATCTGGCCGTAGCCGACCAGGCCGAGGGTGGCTCCGTGGACGTCCAGGCCGAGGTAGTCGTGCATCCGGAACAGTTCCCAGGAGCCGTCCGCGAGGCTCGCGGACGCCGCGCCGAGGCGGCGGCGGGCGGCGAGGATCAGCGCGAAGGTGAGGTCGGCGGTGGTCTCCGCGAGCACGCGGGGCGTGTGCGTGACGACGATGCCGCGCTCGGCGGCCGCGACACGGTCGACGTTGTCGAAGCCCATGCTGGCCAGCGCGATCACGCGCAGGGAGGGGCCCGCCGCGTCCATCAGGGCCGCGTCCACGGGGTCGTTGCCGAGGGCCAGCACACCGCTCACGCCGGGGGCGAGCGCGGCGAGGTCGGCGGGTCCGGGCTTGGCGGCACCGGGCCAGGCCACCAACTCCGCGTTCTCGGACAGGCGTCGCAGGCCTTCGCCGGGCAGGTTTTCACGGGTGGCGAGGACACGATTCTTCATGTTCTTCTCCAGTGACGAGCCACGTACAGCCACGTACAGCCATGTACAGCCGTGCATTACCGGCCGGGCGGATTATTCGGAAAACGCTAGCCGCGGCGGTCACCGGAAACAAATAGCGGATTCGTGTGACGCTATTGGTCGTCCTTATTGGTCGTCCTTGTTCCTGTCGGTGTCGATCAGCTCCAGGAACAGATCGTGCACGGCCAGCGCGGGCTCCGAGAGCGGCTGATTGTCCGAGGTCACCACGGACAGTTTCACCGTGATCCCGGGCTCCACGATCCGCCGTACGGACAGCTCGCGGACGTCGAGGATGGCCCGGGCCGCCGACCACGGCAGGACCGTCGCGCCGATGCCCGCGTCCACGGCGTTGACGAGGGTCAGCGCGGACTCGACCTCGCCCACCACGTTCAGCCGGAGCGCGGCCTGCTGGAAGGCGGCGTCCACGACCTGCCGGATCGTGTGGATCCGGCTGGGCAGCAGCAGGGGCAGGCTCGCGAGCTCCGCCAGCCGCACCTCGCCCTTCCCCGACGGCGTCGTCTCGCCGGGCGCGCCGATCAGGTAGAGGTCCTCGGTGCGGACGGGCTCGAACTGGACACCCCGGAGCGGCCCGGCGCCGTAGATGAAGGCCATGTCCATGCGGCCCGTCATGATCGCCTCGCTGATCACGCCGCCGAAGTTCTCGTTGATGTGCAGCAGGATGTCCGGGTAGCGCTCGCGGACGGTCTTCAGGAGGGGCAGCGCGAGGGCCGCGCCCAGGCTGTACGGGGCGAGGCCCACCGAGACGCTGCCGGCGGGGGCCCGGCCGGAGACGTCGACGGCGGCCTGGGCGAGGTCCACCTGGCGGAGGATGAGCTGGGCGTGCAGGTACAGGGCGCGGCCCGCCTCGGTCGGGGCGACCCCGCGTTTGCTGCGGATCAGCAGCTGCTGCCCGAACTGTGCCTCCAGGGCGGACAGTTGCTGGCTCAGCGCCGGCTGGGCGATGTGCAGGATGTCGGCCGCGCGCGTGATGCTCCCCGCGTCGATGATCTTGATGAACGAGTAGAGACGCCTGGTGTCCATTGCGCGGGGCCTTCCAGATGGAGCGAAGCCTCATCGTAGGGAGCGTCCACCCCGAAGCACAGCCCCGGTGGGGGGAGGCTGTGAGGGGAGTCATAGCCGTTCGCGATAACGCCAGACCGAACGCATATTGGCGATCACGGGACCGGCCGAATAAGTTGAGCGGAACATCCACACCGGGCCATTCCCCCGCTCCCGGTTTCACGAAGACGTGATGGCATCTCCTTCCCCCATCGGAATTTCCCTTCCCGGAATTCCTTCCTTCCGCATTCCCTCCCGGAGGACGTCATGACTCCCATGGTTGATCTCGTCGCCGATCTCGGCGAGGGATTCGGCGCCTACACAATGGGCGACGACGCGGCCCTTCTGGAGTTGCTGACGTCCGCCAATGTCGCCTGCGGATTCCACGCCGGTGATCCCCGCATCATGGACGCCACCGTGCGGACGTGCGTGGAGAAGCAGGTCGCCGTGGGCGCCCACCCGAGCTTTCCCGACCTGGTGGGCTTCGGCCGGCGCGCGATGGACCTCACGCCGGAGGAGGTCCGCACGGACGTGCTCTACCAGATCGGCGCCCTCCATGCCTTCGCCGTCGCCCACGGCACCCGGGTGCACCACGTCGCCCCGCACGGCCGCCTCGGCAACCTGGTCGCCGTCCGCGCCGACTACGCCCGCGCCGTAGTGGACGCCGTAGCAGCGTTCGACGAGTCACTGATCGTCCTCGCGCAGGACGGCGAACTGGCTGACGCGGCCCGCGCCCGCGGCCTGCGCGTGGGGATCGTGGGCATCGCCGACCGCGCCTACCGCGCCGACGGGACGCTCGTGCCCCGCTCCGAGCCCGGCGCCGTCATCCACGACCCGGACGAGGTCGCCCGGCGCACCCTGCGCATGGTCACCGAGGGCGTCACCCGCAGCGTCGACGGCGCGGACGTCCAAGTCGCCTGCGACACCGTCCTGTTGCACGGCGACAGCCCCGGCGCCATCGCGCTCGCCGGCCGCATCCGCGAGCAACTCCTCACCGCCGGCGTCGAGATCACCTCGCTCGACAAAGTCCTGAGCGGCAAGGGGTGACGGACATGGACAGCGTTCTCGCGGACGACCTGGTCGTGAACGGGCCGACTACGAACGGCACTTGCGGCAACGGCAACGGCAACGGCAACGCCAACGTGACCATCGCCGACTGCGGCGACTCCGCGCTGGTAGCCAAGGCCGTAGGCCTGGACGCCGAACCCGCCTGGCAGCTCGTCCACGCCCTCGCCGACGCCCTGAACGCCGTCCGACTCACCGGCGTCCACGACGTGGTGCCCACCTACGACGCCCTGCTCGTCGAGTTCGACTGCGCCGCCACTGACCACGACACGGTCCGCCGCGTCCTGGCCCACGAGGCGTCTCGCCTCGGCCCGCACCCCGCACCGACCACGCCCCCGCGCCGCTTCGTCGTCCCCGTCGTCTACGGCGGCGAGTACGGCCCCGACCTCCCCGGGGTCGCCGCCCAACTCGGCCTGGCCGAGGGCGAGATCATCGCCCTGCACGCCGGCTCCGACCTGACGGTGCGCTGCCTCGGCGCCCCCGCCGGAGCACCGATGACGGACGGCCCGCCCTTTCCGAAGCCGGTACCGCGCCTCGCCTCGCCCCGCACCCGGGTCGACGCCGGCTCGGTCGCCGTCGCGGGACGCCAGGCCGTCATCTGCCCGATGCCCTCGCCCGGGGGCTGGCCGCTCCTGGGCCGCACCCCGGTACGCGTCCTCGACCTCCACAGCGACCCGATCACCGCGTACCGCCCCGGGGACACCTTCCGCTTCCGTCCCATCGAGCCCCAACAGTGGGACGAGTACGCCGACTTGAGCCTCGCGGACTGTACGGACCCGGTGGTGCGCCATGACTGACACCCTCACCGTCCGCACCGCCGGCATCGTCACCGTCCAGGACCTCGGCCGCGTCGGCCGCTCCCGCTACGGCCTGCCCGCCAACGGAGCCGCCGACCAGCACTCGGCGCGCGTCGCCAACGTCCTGTGCGGCAACCACGACCGGGCCCCGCTGCTGGAGATCACCGCCCTCGACTTCGCGTGCGTCCCCTCCGGCGACATCCTCATCGCGGTGACCGGCGCCCCCGCCGAGCTGAGCGTCGAAGGAGTCGTACGCCCCCAGTGGGAACCGGTCCCGGTCCGAGCCGGCGAAACCATCAGGATCACCGGCATCCACCGAGGCCTCCGCGTCTACCTGGCCGTACTCGGCTCGTTCGAGGCCGACTACCTCCAGGGCAGCTGCGCCCCCGACACGATCCTGGGCTTCGGCCCCACGCTGAGCAGCGGCGACGAACTCACCCTGCGCACAGCCTGCCCGCCCATCGACCACCCCTTCTCCCGGATCCCGCTGTTCCGTCTGAAGGCACCGGTCCCCCCGTTCCCCACCAGCTGGACCATCGACGTCACCGACGGCCCCGACCGGGCCGAGTTCGGCGACACGGGCCGGCGCCTGTTCGACGCCCCCTTCACGGTCACCCCGCGAAGCAACCACATAGGCCTGCGCCTCCAGGGCACGGTGCCCCGCCGCGTCACCCAGGGCGAGGTCCTCTCCCGCGGCGTCCCCATTGGCGCCGTCGAAGTACCCGCGGGCGACGAACTCCTCGTCCTGCACCGAGGCCGCGGAGTCACGGCCGGCTACCCCGTCCTAGCCGTAGTCACCGCCACCGGCCTCTCCGCCCTCGGCCAGGTCCGCCCCGGCCAGACCCTCAACTTCCGCCACCGCACCCTCGACCAGGCAATCACGGCCCACCGAGCCCAACGCCAAGCGATAGACGCCCTGAGAACCAGGGTCCGTACGGCTTTCGAGGCCCTACGCATCCGCGCACCTGCGGAGGTCTGACGTCCAGTAGCGGCTACGTCCGGCTCCCGATCCCGGTCGGCGCCTGACACCCCGCACCTCTTCACACAGGCCCGCTAAAGAAGGGGCGCGGGGAACTGCGCGACAAGCCCCCACCGACCCGCACAAAACCCACAACCGCTC
>NZ_JBXVPZ010000552.1:0-5894 GCF_057961495.1 Streptomyces sp. P5F9
CCCGTCCCCGTGCTCGGAAACCCCGCCGCCTTGATGCTCGCCAGATATCCGTCCTTCACCGTGTCCACGGTCACCCAGTCGTCCTTCAGGATTCCGCCCGTGTCACCGGAGTTGGGGTTCCACGACCAGAAGGTCCAGGAGAAGGCGTCGGCGCCGTAGGTCGAGGTCGGGCGCAGGTAACTCACCAGTGCCGCAAGCCACTTCTGGTCCACCGTCGATGCCAGCGTCGTGCCGAACTCGCCCACCCACACCGGCGCGATGTTCTGCTGGAAGAGGTAGCCCCAGTACTTGTCCCACACCCCGGGCATGTTCGCCGGGAAGGACGGGTCGCTGAACCAGGGCTGCTGGGCCACGCTCGTCGCGTAGTCATGGGCGGAGTACACCACCCGGTTGGGCACGGTCAGTCGGACCGGGTACTGGCCCGCGCCCATCAAGTTGCCGCCCCACCAACCCGATACGCCGGCGTACGTCTGCACGCCCTCCACGAAGATCAGCAGGTCGGGGTTGACCGACAGCACCGCGTCGCCCGCGCGCTCCGCCGCCAGGCGCCAGTCCGTCGCCACATCGCCGCAGCCCCAACACGCCGGATCGTGGGGCTCGTTGTGGAGGTCGATGCCGATGACTGTCGACTGGCCCGCGTAACGGGCCGCCAGCGAGCGGAGGTTGGCGATCCAGGTCGACTCCGGTACCGCCGCCGTGTACCAGAGCGCCGACTGCGCCGACGCGTCCGGGCGGTGCCGGTCGAGGATGACCTTCAGTCCGTCCTGGCCGGCGTAGGCGACGAGTTTGTCCATGATCTGGAGGGAGTTCAGGCCCTGGAGGTCCGCGTTCTTGCCGCTGGAGAAGTCGATGCTGTTGGGGACGGTGCCGGACTTGAAGATGTCGTCGCTGTAGGGGAGGCGGATGGTGTTGTAGCCCAGCGACTTCATCTGGTCGATCATGCTCTTGTAGTCGCGTGACCAGAGGCCGTGCACAACGTAGTTGGCGGTCTCGAAGCCGAACCAGTTGATCCCGGCGATACGGACCGGCTGCCCGGCCGCGTCCAGGATCTGGCGGCCGCTGGTGTGCCAGTAGCCAGCTCCGGGGGCACTCGCGCTATCGGCCGCCTGTGCTGGGTGCACACCGGCCAGCGGCAACACGAGCACCGCGGCAATTACCCCCAGCGCTCTTCTCAAATTGCGGAACAGGAGCATTGAAGACATGAGGGACACCTCGCTGCTTCCTCTCGGAGGCGCGGGTCCGGAACCGGTGGGAGCGCTCCCGCTACCCGACGTCCTCCATGGAAGCCATGTCGCGTGAACACGTCAAGACAACGGACGCCGACAGTCGTCGACGGTTATCGGCTGAGCCTGCGGAACCTCCGCACCGCCAGCGGAAGGAACAGCAGTGTCAGCGCCGCCGGCCACGCCCCCGCGAGCAGCAGCGCGTGTTGCTCCGGCCAGGACGTGCCCTGGCCCGTCGGGGCGCCGAACAGCGCTCGCGTGGCGCCCGCCGTCGACGAGAGCGGGTTCCAGAGGGCGGCCTGGCCGAGCCAGTGGGGCATCTGGGTCGGGGAGACGTAGATGCTGGAGATCATCGTCAGGGGGAAGACGATCGCGAAGAGACCGCCCACCTGTTCGGGGCCGGGGAGCAGGAGTCCGAGCCAGACGCCCACCCAGATCAGCGCGAAGCGGAGTGCCAGGAGCAGGGCCACCGCCTTCACGAAGTCCAGGCCGAGGCCGATGTCGACGCCGAGGCCCGCTCCCAGATCGGGGCCCGCGCCGAACTCCGGGCGCCAGCCCATCCCGTACGCCGTGGCCATCATGATGCCCAACTCCGCGCAGGCGACGATGAGATCGGTCGCGCCGCGCCCCGCCACCACCGCCGACGGCGCCATCGGCATGGAACGGAACCGGTCGATGACGCCCTTCTTCGCGTCGTTCACGAAGATCGTCGCCGTGGAGACGAAGCCCATCGCCACCGTCATCACGAACATGCCCGGCATCAGGAACGCCTTGTAGTCGCCGCCGCCCGGCACCCGCATCGCCTTGCCGAAGACGTACCCGTACAGCAGCACGGACAGGATCGGGAAGCCCAACTGCCAGAGGATGCTGACCGGTTGGCGGCGGTAGTGGGTCAGGCCGCGCCGGACGACGTTCCAGCAGTCGGCGATCGTCCAGAAGACGCGGCCGTGCTGGGGGCGTCTGCGGTAGGTGCGGCCGGTTCCCTCGGACGCGGATGCCGACGCCGTCGACGTGCCGCCGCTCATGCAGCCGCCCCCTCGGTCTCCGGAACCTCGAACTCCGGCTCCTGGGCGGTCGGTTCTTCTTCCGTGCGGCGGCCCGTCAGCCGTAGGAACACGTCGTCCAGGCTCGGGCGGCGCAGGCCGATGTCCTCGACCGGGATGCCGTAGTGGTGGAGGTACCGGGCGACCTCGGTCAGCGACCCCACCCGGTCGGCCACCGGCGCGTGCACCCGCAACTCGCCCATGTCGGCCTCCGGTTGGCCGCCGTGGGCCACCCTCGCGACCGCCTGCAACGCGTAGGGGATGTGGGCCGGTTCGCGCAGCACGACCTCGATACGGTCGCCGCCGACGCGGTTCTTGAGGCCGTCGAGGGTGTCGTCGGCGATGGCCCGGCCCTGGTCGATGACGGTGATGCGGGAGGCCAGCCGGTCGGCCTCCTCCAGGTACTGGGTGGTCAGGAGGACGGTGGTGCCCTCCGCCACCAACTGCCGTACCGCTTCCCAGACTTCGCCCCGGCTGCGTGGGTCCAGGCCGGTGGTCGGTTCGTCGAGGAAGAGGACAGCGGGGGCCAGGATCATCGACGCGGCCAGGTCCAGGCGGCGGCGCATGCCTCCGCTGTAGCCGCCCGCGCCCTTGTCCGCCGCGGCCTCCAGGTCGAACTGGCGCAGGAGTTGGGACGCCCTCAACTTGGCCCGCCTGCGGCCGAGATGGAAGAGGCGGCCGAACATCTCCAGGTTCTGCCGGCCGGTGAGGATCTCGTCGATCGCCGCGTACTGGCCGGTGAGCCCGATCCGGGTGCGGACCTGGCGCGGCTGGCGGGCCACGTCGAGACCGGCGACCGTCGCCCGGCCGCCGTCGAGCCGGACCAGCGTGGAGAGGATGCGGACGGCGGTGGTCTTGCCGGCGCCGTTCGGGCCGAGCAGACCGTGCACGGTGCCCTCGCGGACGGCCAGGTCGAAGCCGTCGAGGGCGTGTTTGTCGCCGTAGCGCTTCTCCAGCGCCTCGGCCTCCACCACGTACGAGTCACCACCCATGGGTCCTCTTCCCTCCCTCCTGTACCGGGCGTTCGAACTGCGTGCACCGTATCCGATTGCGCGTACGGTGTACTCGGTTTTCGCCCCGGGATCTACACTCGCCCCATGGCAAGCAGTCAGGAGTCCAGCGGCAGCGGTGACATCGGCCGCACCCTCGAACTGCTGTGGGACGCCGGCCCGCGCCCCAGCCGCGGACCGAAACCGGGGCTGTCCGTCGACCGGATCGTGGACGCGGCCATCCGCATCGCGGACGAGGAGGGGCTGGACTCCGTCTCCATGCGGCGGGTCGCCACCGATCTCGGCACCGGCGCGATGTCCCTGTACCGGTACGTCCCCGGCAAGGCCGAACTCCTCGACCTGATGCTGGACCGTGTCCGCTTCCCGGACCTCCCCAACGACGGTGCGGGCAGCGGCAGTTGGCGCTCCGCGCTGGAGGCCGCCGCCCGCGACGCACTCGCCGTCCACCGCCGGCACCCCTGGCTGCTGCGGGTCAACCAGTCCCGCCCGCTGCTGGGCCCCCGCGCCCTCGCCACCCTGGAACACCTGCTCGGCCGCATCCGCCCGATGGGCCTGACCGACCCGGAGCTCATCTCGACCGTCGTCATGATCGACGGCTACGTCGTCGGCGCCGCCCGCACCCAGGTCCACCAGGAGGAGGCGGCCCGCAGCACCGGCCTGACCGACGCGGAGTTCTACGGCGCCCAGGTCCCGGCGCTGGAGAAGGCGATGGCGACCGGCGCGTACCCGACGCTCGCGTCCCTCTCCCCCGACACGTTCACCGCCGGATTCGACCACTTCGAGTTCGGGCTCGGGCGCATCCTGGACGGGCTGGAGGTCATGGTCCACCAGCGCGGCGAGGGCCAACAGCCCGGTGAGAGGGGTGAGTTCAGCTCCTACGACGCGTGAGGCGCCGTAGTCCGAACAGCGCCCCGCCGACGACCACGACGGCCGCGGCACCGATCTTCACGTTGTTCCCCGAGCCGCCGCCGCTGTCACCGCTAGCCGAACTCCCGCCCCCGGAGGGCGACTTGGCGGAGTCCGAACTCCCCCCGGGAACGTCCTCCGCCTGCACGGGACTGTCGGCGCCCTCACTCCCGTACAACAGCTTGGTTCCGTCGGCGGAGTAGCTGACGGACTCCCCCTGCCCCTGCAACGGCACGTCGAGACGCCCCTCGCGCTTGATCTTCCCGCCGTTCCAGTCGTAGTAGATACCGCCCAAGTAACCTCGTACGGCGAGCTGTTGGCCGTTGGGGGAGAAGGCGGCGTCGGTGGCCCAGAGGTCCACGGCGGCGATGGGCTTGAAGTAGTTGGTGCCGGAGGAGGAGAGCGTGGCCGGGCCTTCGAAGAGGTGGCCGCCGTCCTCCTTCTTGTCGATGATGTACACGCGCCCGGTCTTGGGGTGCACGATCAGCGACTCGGCGTTGCGGGCACCGTCCGAGTACTTCACGACGTACTGCGTGGCCCGGATCGTCTGGTCCTTGAGCACCTTCGGTTCGGGCAGCTTGTAGATCCAGACGTACGGCCAGGTCCCGTCGAGGTTGTCGCCGATGTCGCCGACGTAGATCTCGTTGTGCGGGCCGATGGAGATCGCCTCGACGTCACGCGGTTTGCCGACTCCGCTGAACGTGACCGTGGCGACCGTCTTGCCGGTGCCGCTGTCGACGGCGTAGATGTACGGGCCGTCGTTGCTGTCGTTGTGCGTCCAGTAGATGCCGGGGTGGAGGTGCGAGGCGGCGAGCCCGCTCGACTCCGTGATCCGGGAGTCGGTGATCGTGAACCCCTTGTCGCCCTTGCCGTCTCCGTCGTCGGAGGGTGCTGCGGTTGCGGGCAGGGCGAGCGCGCCGACAAGGAAGCCGGCGCCGAGGAACGCGAGGAAGCGACGCATGCCCCAAGCCTGCCATCCCCCGCGGGCCGGCCGTCGGCGTGGTGGGCCTCACACCCCGCCCGTTCCGTCGACGGGTGGTTGATCGTCCATCATGAGCGGATGCTCAGGTTCATGCCCGTAGGCGACTCCATGACGATCGGGAGCGCGGGCGAACACACATGGCGCTACCGGATGTGGCAGCACCTGCGCGCGACCTACGGCGGCCCGTTCGCCGTGGTCGGCCCGCGCGAGACGCTGTACGACAAGGCGACGGACACGCCCACGTCGTACGAGTACGCCGACCCCGACTTCCCGCACTTCCACCTCGCCGGCTGGGGCGAGGGCTGGCTGCACATGGCTCCGCTGATCGGCGAGGCGGTCCGCGCGCACCGGGCGGACGTGCTCCTCGTCTCCCTCGGCCTGATCGACCTGGGCTTCTACACGAACGCGGCGCAGACGGCCGACAACATGCGGTCCTTCGTCGCGGCGGCCCGCATCGTGAGACCGTCCGTCCGCATGGTGTTCCTCCCGGTGATCCCGAACGTCCGCGCCCAGACCGACGCCCCCTTCGCCACCGAGGTCGCCCTCTTCAACGAACTCCAGGCGAAGGCGGTCGCCGACCTCGACGACCCACGCTCACCGCTCCTCCTGGCGTCCCTCCCCGAGTCGTACGACGTCACCCACGACACGTACGACGGCACCCACCCGAACGCGGCCGGCGAGCACAAGATCGCGGGGGCGTTCGCGGGGGCGATGCATCAGGCGTGGGGGG
>NZ_JBXVPZ010000553.1:0-5891 GCF_057961495.1 Streptomyces sp. P5F9
GCCGAGGGGGAGGGCGCGGTCGTCACCTTGTGCAGGATGGCTTCGTTCGCGCAGCCGGCCGCGGTCAGCGGGGTGCCCGCGGCGAGTATCGCGACGACGAGGACACGGGCCGGGGTACGGGTCATCGGGGGTCCCTCCTGAGGCGCGGGGTGCGTTCCCCCAACGGCACCATCGCCCCGGCCCGCCCACCAGCGCGCCGGGCCGTCCGGGTGAGTGCCAGTACTTCGGTTGTGGGTCGAGTGCGGGCCCGGTGGGGGCTGGTCGCGCAGTTCCCCGCGCCCCTTAAAAGCAGGACGTCGCCCCTTAGGCCAACTCCAGCGCCAACCCCCTAGGGGCGCGGGGAACTGCGCAGGTGGTTGCGCGAGTGCCATAGCCCTTAGGCCAACCCGACCGCCAACCCCCCAGGGGCGCGGGGAACTGCGCGCCCAGCCCCCACACCGCCGCACCCGAAAACCCGTAGAGGCTTGCCCCGCACGAGAAGCCAACCCGAGCGCCAACCCCCCAGGGGCGCGGGGAACTGCGCGCCTAACCCCCACACCGCCGCACCCGAAAACCCGTAGGGGGTTCCGCAGGTGCCATCGGGAATCCAATGCCGGTCATTCGAATCGTCATTGGCCGAGCTTCCGCGCCCCGCCTACTGTCGGAGACACCCGCACAGAGCCCACGCCACCCCCTGGAGACCCCCATGTCGAAGATCCTCTTCGTGCTGACCGGCGCCGATCACCTCACCCTGGCCGACGGCACCCAGCACCCCACCGGATATTGGGCCGAGGAGGTCGTCACCCCGTACGAGGCTTTCAAGGCGGCCGGTCACGAGGTGGTCGTCGCCACCCCGGGCGGTGTCGTACCGCCCGTCGACCGCGGCAGCCTCGCCCCCGACTACAACGGCGGCCAGGAGAACGCCGACCGGGTCGCGGGCGTCCTCGCGTCGAGCCCCGAGTTCCAGCACCCGGTCAAGCTGACCGAGGCCGACCTCGCCGACTACGCCGCTGTCTACTACCCAGGGGGCCACGGCCCGATGGAGGACCTCGCCGTCGACGCCGACTCTGGCAGCCTCCTCACCCAGGCCCTCGCCTCCGGCAGGCCCCTCGGCGTGGTCTGCCACGGGCCCGCCGCGCTGCTCCCGGCCACCAAGGAGGACGGTACGAACGCCTTCGCCGGGCGGCGCCTCACCGGGTTCACCAACGCCGAGGAGACCCAGGGCGGCCTCGCCGCAAAGGTGAAGTGGCTGCTCCAGGACCGGCTCGTGGAGCTCGGCGCCGACTTCCAGGAGGGCGAGCCCTGGGCCCCGCACGTCGTGGTCGACGGCAACCTCGTCACCGGCCAGAACCCGGCGTCCTCCGCCCCGGTCGCCGACGAACTCCTCAAGAAGCTCGGCTGATTGATCTCAACTGATCAATGCTGATTAATTCGGTCGCCGAAGCCTTCGTACGACTGCTACGGTCCGCCGCATGAAGCGCGCCAAGCCGTTCCCGTCCTCCTGGACGACGACGCCGGACCCTGTCCCGGCGCGCTGACTGCTGAACCGAGTCGAAGCCCCGGGGCGAGTGCCCCGGGGCTTCGTCGTCGCCGGATTCCTCGCCCCGCCATCCGTAGAGCGAGGAACCCATGAGCGAGAACGCCCCGCACGACCACCGCCGCCTCGGCCGCGAGCTCGGCCTCTTCGACACCGACCCGCTGATCGGCGCGGGCCTGCCGTACTGGCTCCCCGACGGCGCGATCGTCCGCCATCAACTGGAGGAGTACGTAAGGGAGTTGGAGCGCGCCGAAGGCTACCGCCACGTGTACTCACCCGTCCTCGGCAAACGCGAGCTGTACGAGATCTCCGGGCACTGGTCCCACTACAGCGACGACATGTTCCCGCCGATGAGGCTCGGCGCGGAGGAGGTCGTACTGCGGCCCAGCCTCTGTCCCCACCACGCCCTCATCTACCGGTCCCGCTCGCACAGTTACCGCGAACTTCCCCTCCGTATCGCCGAGTTGGGCGGCATGTACCGCTCCGAACTCTCCGGCGTCCTCGGCGGACTGACCCGTGTCCGTGCCATCCAGCTCAACGACGCCCACATCTTCTGCACCCTGGACCAGGCCGTCGAGGAGGCCCGCACCGCCCTGGACCTCATCACCCGCGCCTACGCCGACCTCGGCATCCGCGCCTCCCGTCATCGGCTCTCGCTGCGGGGGGAGGGAGGCAAGTACGTCGCGGATCCGGGCGTTTGGCGGCGGGCCACCGCGATGCTGAAGGAGGTCCTCGACACCTCCGATGTCGTCTACGAGTCCGCCGAGGGCGAGGCCGCCTTCTACGGCCCGAAGATCGACGTCCAGATCGCCGACCCGGCCGGGCGCGAGGCCACCCTCTCCACCGTCCAGATCGACTTCCACCAGCCCGAACGCTTCGACCTGCACTACATCGGCGCCGACGGCGCGAAACACCGGCCGGTGATGGTGCACCGCAGCGTCATCGGGAGCGTGGAACGGGCGGTGGCGCACCTGGTGGAGGAACACGGCGGCGCCTTTCCGGCGTGGCTGGCGCCGGTGCAGCTGGTCGTGCTGCCGGTGTCGGAAGCGCAGGCGGACGCGGCCCACGAGCTGCTCCGCCGAGCCCAACTGGGCGGCCTGCGCGCCGAGTTGGCCGCCTCCGACCAGGGCAGCCTCGGTGCCCGTGTCCGAGCGGCGCGGCTCGTCCCGTACCAGGCGGTGATCGGCGAGCGCGAAGCCGCCGACGACCTGGTCGCCGTACGACTGCGGGACGGGCGGCGGATCGGGCCGCTGGCGCCCGCCGAGCTGCTGCACCACATCGGCGCCCGGGTCGAGGCGCGCGGCACCGCGCTGTGGGCGGATGCGTAAGGTCACCCTTGAACTGCCTTGGACTGCCTTGGACTGCCTTGGACTGCCTTGGACTGCCTTGACCTGGCTTGACCTGGCTTGAACTGGCTTGGCTGCCTTGACCTGGCTCAGCCGCCTTGAACTGCCTCGAATCGCCGAACCGTCCCGAGAGGAGCCTGCCGTGACCGGTCAGCCCATCCCCGTGATCATCGACTGCGACACGGGGGTCGACGACGCCCTGGCGCTGCTGTTCGCCGTCCGCCACCCGGGCCTGGACCTGCGCGCGGTCACCTGTGTCGCCGGGAACACCGATGTCGACCAGGTCGTACGGAACACGCTGATCGTCCTGGACCACGCCGGTGCCGGTGACATCCCGGTCGCGCGGGGTGCGGCCCGGCCGCTGATCGAGCCCGCGCGTTCGGCGGCGCACGTCCACGGGCAGGACGGCATGGGCGACATGGGGCTGCCCGACTCCACGCGTAGGCCGGTCGACGTGGACGCGGTGACCCTGCTGCGCCGCGAGATCCTGGCCTCCCCCCGCCCGGTCACGCTCATCCCGACCGCGCCGCTGACGAACATCGCGCTGCTGCTGCGGACGTTCCCGGAGGTCACCCGCAACATCGAGCGGATCGTGTTCATGGGCGGCGCGGTGGCGGTCGGGAACGCCACGCCGGTCGCGGAGTTCAACGTGTGGCACGACCCGGAGGCGGCCGCGATCCTGCTCACCGCCGGGGTGCCGATCACGATGTACGGGCTGGACGTCTTCGAGCGGGTGCAGGTTCCGGCCGCCGATGTGCGGCGGCTGCGGGAGAGTCCGGAGCCCCGGCTGAAGCTCGCCGGCGACCTGCTCGCCCACCGCGACCCGGCCTTCTCCGACGACCTCACCCCCACCGGCGGCCTCGGCGACGCGGGCGCGGTCTGCGCGGTCGCCGACCCGGGCGGCCTCACCACACGCCTTCTGCCGGTCGAGGTCTCCCTCGCCCCGGGGCCGGGCCGAGGACAGACGATCGTCGACCGGCGGCCGCGCCACGGCGAGTCCGAGATCCACGACGGAGCCCGCGAACAGGCCCTGGTGGACGTGGGGTTGGACGTGGACGTGGAGCGGTACGTGAAGCTGTGGCTGGGGACGGTCGAGGGGTAAAGGGCACGGTCGCCCCCGGGAGCGCGGAGGCAATGGTTAGGGATACACTCCTTAGGGGTGTATCCCTAACCATTCAGGAGGGTGCGTGCAGCGTCACGCAAGGCCGGACAAGCCGTCGCGTCTCTTCGACCGCGGCGCCGAATGGGGCGCGCTCAGCGCTTTCGTGAACCGGCCGCTGCCCCACGCCATGCTCGGCATCGTCAGCGGCCGACGGCGCATGGGGAAGACGTATCTCCTGCGGGCACTCGTCGAGCAGTGCGGGGGCTTCTACTTCGGGGCCACCGCCGGGACCGAGGCCGAATCACTCCGGCAGTTCAGCGCGGCCCTGGCCGAACACCAGGGTTCTCCTGCGCCCTTCACCTTCGCCACCTGGGACGACGCGATCTCGTTTCTCTTCGGGCTCGCCGTGCCGGGGCGCGGGGACAGCCCGTTCCTCGTCGTCATCGACGAGTTTCCGTACCTGGCGAAGGTGGCGCCCGAGCTTCCCTCGCTCATCCAGCGCGTGATCGACCGCTTCCAGGTGGACGAGAGCGGCATGAGGCTCCTCCTCTGCGGTTCGGCGATGTCCGTCATGGGAGGGCTGCTCGCCAGCACCGCGCCCCTGCGCGGCAGGGCCCAGCTCGAACTCGTCGTACGGCCATTCGGCTACCGGGCCGCGGCGGACTTCTGGGGTGTCGCCGACGATCCCGGGCTCGCCGTACGGCTGCACGCGGTGGTCGGCGGCACCCCCGCGTACCGCCGACAGTTCCTGGCGGACGACATTCCCGCAGATCCGGCGGACTTCGACGACTGGGTGTGCCGGACCGTCCTGTCGCCGTTCAGTCCGCTCTTCCGTGAGGCGCGCTACCTGCTCGCCGAGGAGGCCGACATCCGTGACACCGCGCTGTACCACTCGGTACTCGCGGCAGTGGCACAGGGCAACACCACACGAGGCGGCATCGCGGGCTACATCGGCCGCAAGTCCGTCGACATCTCGCATCCGCTGAACGTCCTGGAGGACAGCCATCTGCTGGCACGCGAGGCGGACATCTTCAGGGCCGGAAAATCGCAGTACCGCATCACCGAGCCGCTGATCAACTTCTATGAGGCGGTCATGCGTCCGGCCTGGGCACGGCTGGAGAGCGGACAGGCCGCCGAGGTCTGGGGACAGTCGGCGGAGCGCTTCGCGGCGCAGGTCGCGGGACCGCATTTCGAGGCGGTGTGCCGGGAGTACGTGCTCGGACCCGGGCGCTCCCTGCTGAGTACGTCGTTGGGCGAGGTCGGCAGCGGTGTGGTGGCCGACCCGAAGGAGCGCCGGCAGATCGAGATCGATGTGGCCGTCGTCGAACCGGGGTCCGGAGCCGGCAGTCCCGCCGTCACGTTGCTGGGCGAGGTGAAGTGGGGGACCGTCATGGGGGTGAACCATCTGGAACGCCTGGAGCGGGCCAGGGAGCTCCTTGCCGGCCGGGGCATGGACACGACGCGGTGTGGGCTGGCGTGCTTCAGTGCCGTCGGCTTCAGCGACGCTCTCCGTACCCGGGCCGAAGGAGGCGGTGTGCTGTTGATCGGCCTCGACGAGCTGTACGGCCGTGCGACGCCGACGGCGCTGACGCCCTGAACGAACCCCGCCGCTCACCAACCCTGAGACGGGCGCAAGCGGCGGGGTGTCCGGAGAGATACGGCTACCGGGATACGGCTAACCGGATACGGCTACGAGTGCGAAGCCCGCCGGCGTCGCGTCGCGACCACGATCGCCGCGCCGCCCGCCAGCAGGACCGCCGCCCCGCCGACCAGCGCGCCGGTGTTGCTGCCGCCGCCGGTCTCCGCGAGGTCGCCGCCACCGCCGTTGGGCGAGGGCGCCGCCGCGGGAGTGGTCGACTCGGAGTCGGCCGGGGTCGGGGTGGCGGACTCCGGGGCCGACTCGGAGGCGCTCGGGGTCGGGGTCGAG
>NZ_JBXVPZ010000554.1:0-5889 GCF_057961495.1 Streptomyces sp. P5F9
GGGTACGGGTGGGTGTTCTCCCGCAGTCGCGTCCGGAGCGTGTACGGCATCGGCGAGGGCGGCGAAGTCGGCCCCTAGGACGAGGTCGTGCGGCAGGTCGACGGCGAAACGGCTGAGGATCTCGAAGCGGAAGCGCAGCGCCTTCAGCGAGTCACCGCCGCTCGCGGCCCAACGGTCGCCGGGACGCAGGCCGTTGACGGCGAGGATGTCCTCGGCGACCTCCAGCACCCGCCGTTGCTCGGCGCTGACGGGTACGTCACCCTCCTGCGTACCGCGCCACGGGGTCCCCGCATCCCGCAGCAAGGCAGCCTGGTCGACCTTGCCGTTGGCGTTTCGCGGCAACTCGGCGACGAGGTACGTGTGGTGGGGGCGCATGTACGAGGGCAGGGCGGCGGCGAGGTGGCGGTCGTAGGCGTCGTAGGAGAGTTCGTCGCCGAGGACGAGGAAGGCGAGCAGTTCGCTGCGGTCCGCTTGGTCGCGGCGGGTGCATATGTAGGCCTGGCGGACGGCGGGTTGGGCCAGGATCTGCCGCTCCACCTCGCCCGGTTCGATGCGGAAGCCGCGCACCTTGACCTGGCGGTCGGCCCGGCCGACGTAGGTGATCCGGCCTTCGCTGTCCTGGCGGACGAGGTCGCCGGTGCGGTACCAGCGGCGTTCGCCGCCGTCCTCGTGCGGCAGCCGTACGAAGCCGCGCTCCGTCTGTTCCGGGAGGTTGCGGTAACCGAGGGCCAACGCCCGGCCGGACAGCAGCAGTTCGGCTACTTCGCCCGGCTCGGCGGTGCGGCCGTCCTCGGTGCGGAGCAGTGCGCCGGTGCCGGGGAGTGGGGTGCCGATCGGGATGGTGTCGCCGGTGAAGTCGCGTGGGATGGGGTGGCAGAGGGCGAAAGTCGTCGCCTCCGTCGGCCCATAAACATTGTGCAGGACGGTGCGCGACGCGGAGTTGGTCTCATACCAACGGCGGACGATGCGTGCGTTGAGCTGTTCACCGCCGACGAGTACCTGCCCGACCGTGGCGAAGCACTCGGGTATCTGCTCGACGACCGCATTGAACAGGGCCGTCGTGATGAACAGCGTGTCGACGCGGCGTTCGCTGAGCGCACCGGCCAGTTGAGGCGCGCTGTGCACCTGGGCATCGTCGAGCACGACGCAGACGCCGCCGGTCAGGAGGGGGACCCACACCTCGAAACTCAGCGCGTCGAAAGCGGGGTTGGCCAGGCTGGCGAAGCGGGCCCCGGGCCGTAGGTCGAGATAGCCGGGGCCTGCCAGGCGCAGCACTCCGTCGTCGGTGACCTCGACGCCCTTGGGGTTGCCCGTGCTGCCGGAGGTGTAGAAGACGAAGCCCGTGGCGGTGTCGCCGGGCTTCCGCGGAGGCACGGCGGGCGAGATGGGACCGTCGCCGGTCAGGAGCAGGTGGGCGTCCAACCCGGCTATGTGCTCCGGCAGTTGAGGCGTGTGCCCGGTGTCGTGGACTACGGCGACGGCGCCCGAGTCGTCCAGGATGTGGCGCTGGCGGTCGGGCGGGCTGAGGCGGTCGAGGGGCACGACGGTGGCTCCGGCGCGGCGGATGCCGAGCATGACGCAGACCAGTTGCCAGGAGCGGGGCAGGCGTACGGCGACCGCGTGGCCGGGGCGAACTCCGGCCGCGTGCAGGCGCGTTGCCACTTGGCCGCTGGCTCGCTCCAGTTCGGCGTAGTCGAGGACCCGATCGCCGTCCTCGACGGCGATGGCGGAGGGGGTGCGGCGAGCCTGGCCCAGCACGGCTTCGGCGAGAGAGACGGTCCTCGTAGGGGCCGGGGCGACTCTGGGGGTGGTGCGGAGGTTCATCACGCCTCCCGCGCCGGCAGTGCCAACTGGGCGCCGTGATGAGCGAGTTCGGCGGCGAGCAGGGTGCCGACCTGGGCCGCCCCGACGCCCTCCAGGATCTCCCAGTGGTCGCATTCCATCGTCTCGACGCGGTAGTCGCCCTCGGCACGGCGCTGCCAGAAGGCACGGACCTCGGCGTGGAAGGGGGTGTCGTCGCCGTCCGGTACGGCCTGGGCGAGGACGGTGCGCGCCGGGGAGGCCGCCGGGAGGTGTTCGCGGGCGGTGAGGCGGTTGTGGTTGTAGAGGTGGAAGTAGCGGTCGACCTGGGCGTCGTCGATGCCGGGGTACATCCCGTTGAACCTCACGAGTTTGTCGCGGAACTCGGCCGCGTCGACCGCGCCGATCTCCGCGCGTGCGGATGCGTCGTCGGTGGCCTGGGTGTCGAGGAGGACGACGCTGACGGCCCGGTGTCCGGCGCGGGCCAGGAGGCGACCCATCTCATGGGCGACGAGGCCGCCGTAGGACAGGCCGGTCAGGACCAGAGGTGATGCGCCGTCGGGTTCGAGCAGTCGCAGGTACTCCCCGGCCATGGCCTCCACGCTCGGCAGGAGGTCCTCGTCGGGGTTCACTCCCGGGGACTGGATGCCGTACAGGCCGACGCTGTCGGGGAGGAGTGTGGCCAGGGGCAGGTAGCAGAAGGCGGTGCCGCCGGCGGGGTGGACGCAGACGACGCGCGGGCCGGTGCCGGGGCGGAACTCGATGAGGCTGCCGGGTGCGCGGGCGGTGCCGTCTTCGCGCAGCAGCGCGGCCAGTGACTCGATGGTGGGGCGGGTCATCACCTCGCCGACCGGCAGACGGCGGCCGAAGGTCTCGGTGACTGCGTGGGCCATTTTGATGGCCGAGAGTGAAGTGCCGCCGATTTCGAAGAAGTTGTCGCTGACGCCGATGTCGGGGTGGAGCAGGATCCGCTGCCATATGCGGTACAGGCCGTGTTCGATGTGGTCGCGCGGGCTGGCGGTGTTGACCTGGTTGGAGGTCGACTCCTGGGCCAGGCGCAGGAGTTGGGGCCGGTCGACTTTGCCGCTGCGGTTGAGCGGCAGGGTGCCGAGGTCGAGGAAGACGGCGGGGATCATGTAGTCGGGCAGTCGGCGGACGAGGGCGGTGCGCCAGTCGTGGGTGGTGCGCGCAGGTGCGGTGCCCCGGCCGATGCCGGCGACCAGGCGGGGCTGGCCGGTCGCGTCGTGGTCGACGAGGACGGCGGCTTCGCGGACTCCGGGCAGGGCCATGAGCGCGGCCTCGACCTCGGCGGGTTCGATCCGGAATCCGCGGAGTTTGACCTGGTCGTCGGCGCGGCCCAGGTAGTGCGCCTGGCCGTCAGGCAGGCGTCGGGCGAGGTCTCCGGTGCGGTAGATCCGTTCGCCGGGCACGAACGGATCGGGCAGGAAGCGTTCCTTGGTGAGGTCGGGGCGGCCGAGATAGCCGCGGGCCAGCGATGCTCCGCCGAGGTACACCTCCCCCACCACGCCGGGCGGGACGGGTTCCATGCGGCCGTCGAGGACGTACATCCGAGTGCCGGGCAGCGGGCGGCCGATGGGGCACGGCCGGTCCAGCGGGCCAGGGTCGTAGTACGCGGTGCTGTAGAGGGTCGCTTCGGTGGGGCCGTAGCCGAAGCAGATCCGCAGGCCGGGGAGGTGCTGTGTCATGCGGTGCAGGGCGGCTTCGGTGAGCGACTCGACTCCCGTGAGCAGGGTGCGCAGTTGGAGCCCGCGCAGTCGTACGGCGGGGTCCTCGTCGATCCACTTGACGTAGGCGGGCGGCAGGAACGCCTGGGTCACCGCGTGTTCGCGCATCCATGCCAGCAGGGCCTCGGGATCGCCGCGCAACTCCTCGGGGGCGATGTGCAGTTCGCCGCCGGTGGTCAGGGGCAGCAGCAGTTCGTGGATCGAGGCGTCGAAGCCGATGCTGGACCAGGCCGAGCCGACCTCGCCGGGGGCGGTGCCCATGCGGGCGTGCCAGGTGGCGAAGAGGTTGAGGACGCTGCGGTGCTCCACCGCCACGCCCTTGGGCCGTCCCGTGGACCCGGAGGTGAAGATCACGTAGGCGAGTCGGTCCGGCGCGGGAGCGATGCCCACGGGTGCTTCGTGGCGGGTTGCTCCCTCGGCTTCCACGGCCGCCAAGTCGAGCCATTCCGGGGCGCGTTCCGCGCTGTCGTGATCGCTCAGCACGAGGGGGCAGGCCGCGTCCTCGACCATGTTCGCGAGGCGTTCGGCGGGCTGGCCCGGGTCGAGCGGGAGATAGGCGGCGCCCGCCTTGAGGATGCCCAGGATGCCGACGGCCAGGTCGCAGGACCGCTTCGCGTGAAGGCCCACGACATCGCCGGGCCGGACGGACCGGGCGACGAGGGCGTGCGCGAGGTGGTTGGCGCGGCGGTCGAGGGCCGCGTAGTCCAGCGAGCTGTCGCGGTCGACGACGGCTGTGCGCGTCGGGAGTTCGCGGACGTGGGTCTCGAAGAGTTCGACGAGTCCGGAGGCCGCGTGCGGAACGGACCCGGAGGTCTCCGACCGCGTGGCGTCGCCGTCGAGCAGCTCGCGTCGGCGTTCCTGAGGAGCCATCAACTCCAGGGCCCGGACGTCCCGTTCGGGGTGGCGGGCCATGTCGGTGAGCAGATGCCGCAGATGGCCTGCCCAGTGCTCGGCGGTGGTGTGGTCCAGGAGGGCCGTCGCGTAGTCCAGGTACCCGGTGATCCGGCCGTCGGACTCGGTCGCCGAGACGGCGAGGTCGAACTTGGCCGGGGCGTGGGCGATCGGCAGCGGCTGCGCGTCGACTCCGGGCAGGTGCAGCAGGTCCCGCCGTTCGGGCACCCAGGCCAGCATGGTCTGGAACAGCGGTGTGCGGGAGGCACTGCGCGGCGGGTTGACCAGCTCGACGATCCGCTCGAACGGCAGGTCCTGGTGCGCGAGTGCCTCGCGTACGACGGCGCGGGTGCGGGCGAGGGCCTCGGAGGCGGTGAGGGAGCCGGACAGATCGATGCGCAACGGGAGGGAGTTGACGAGGAAGCCGATGAGACCGGCCGCGCCCGGGCCGCGCCGGTTGGCGAAGGGGCTGCCGACAACGATGTCCTCCTGCCCGGAAAGGCGCGACAGGAGAATCGCCCAGCCGGCCAGCACGGCCACGAAGGGGGTGGCACCGTGCTGTCTCGCCAGGCTGCGGAGTCCGGCGGTGACCTCGGCGTCGAGGCTGAACTCGGCCCGGCCGCCCTCGTATTGCTGTTCCGTCGGCCGCGGACGGTCGGTGGGCAGGTCCAGGACGGGCGGCGCGCCGTGCAGCGCGCTGCGCCAGTAGTCCTCCTGGGCGGCGAGCGCGCCGTCGAGGACAGCTTGTTGCCGGGTCTGTGTGTGGTCCGCGAACTGCACCGCGAGTGGCGGCAGGGGGTTCGGGGCGCCGGCCGCGAACGCCTCGTAGAGCTGCCCGAGTTCGTCCATCATGACGTTCATCGAGACGCCGTCGTAGATGCTGTGATGGAACGTCAGCAGGAGTACGTGGCGGTCCGGACCCAGGGCGAGCAGGCGTCCGCGTCCGAGGGGGCCGGTGTCGAGGTCGAACGGCGTCTGTTCTTCGTCGAGTTGGCGGGCGGCCACCCGCGTCCGGGAGTCATCGGCCGCGGTGAGGTCCTCGAAGGCCAGGGCGAATCCCGTACCCGGTGGGTCGATGTGCTGGTGCACCTCACCTTCGGTGGCCACCAGCCGTGTCCGCAGGGTCTCGTGACGGCCGGTCAGCTCGTCGAAGGCGCGGGACAGCAGGTCGGTGTCGAGCGGGCCGGTCAGGGAGAACGCGATCGTCTCGTTGTACGCGGCGTTCGCGCCCGGCAGTTGGGCCAGGAACCACAGCCGTCGCTGGGCGAAGGAGGCCGGCCGGATCCGGGGCGCCGGCTCGACGTCGTCCGTGGCCGTTTCGGTTGACGCGTATGGAGTGGGGACAGGGTGGGGGGTGCTGTGCACCGGCGTTACCTGGCCTTCCCATCGGTGTGGGGCGGGATGACATCGGGAGTGACGAGCCGGGATCACCGGACTGCCGTCGGTCCTGACT
>NZ_JBXVPZ010000555.1:0-5884 GCF_057961495.1 Streptomyces sp. P5F9
CTCCTATACGGAGCGCGATCAGCCGCTCTCCGTCTACCAGACGGTGTTCTCGCTGCCCACGGAGGACGGGACGGGCAGTGCGGAGATGCCCAGTGCCGCGCGGCCCTTCACCGCGCGGCTGGTGGCGGAGCTGGTGAGTCGCGGGGTGCAGTTCGCGCCGATCACCCTGCATACGGGGGTGGCGTCGGCCGAGGTGCATGAGCCGCCGTATCCGGAGCGGTTCGCGGTGTCGGAGGTGTCGGCCCGGTTGATCAATGCCGTCCGGGCCGGGGACGGGCGGGTGATCGCGGTCGGGACGACGGCCGTGCGGGCCGTCGAGTCGGCCGCCGGGGCCGATGGGGTCGTACGCGCGCGTGCGGGGTGGACGGATCTCGTCGTGACGCCGGAGCGGGGTGTGCGGGTGGTGGACGGGCTGCTGACAGGGCTGCACGAGCCGGAGGCCTCGCATCTGCTGATGCTGGAGGCGGTCGCCGGGCGGGCCGCCGTGGGCCGCAGTTATGAGGAGGCGCTGCGCGGGCTCTACCTGTGGCACGAGTTCGGGGACGTCCATCTCATCCTCCCGGAGGAGGACCCTCACGCGGCGCGTTGCTCCCGCAACTGCGGGTGAGGTTGATGTGCGGTGGATGTGAGCCCGCACATAGGGCGCAGATCACGTACTAGCGGACATAGGAGATATAGGCGCCCCACTTGAGCGGGACAGACGGTCCTGTCTGTCCCGTTTTGCCCTGGACCGGTCAACTACCCGGGATCGTACGTCACACCTTTGCCAGGGGTTTTTGCGGCCGCTAAGAATTGCAGCCGTCGCTCAGCGCCGCGGATCCCGTCCGCGGCGTTTGTGCCGGAAGCACCCGCGTCCCCGCCGGACGGTGAGCGACCTCCGCGCAATTCGAAGAGGTCCATCCGCCATGCCCAAGAACACGAACACTCCTGGTCATAGTCGCCTGACCAAGCTGAACAAGCTGACGAAGCAGCACAAGATCGCGCTCGCCGGTGTCGCCACGCTCGGCGCCGCCGCCCTCGCCTTCTCCGCGGTGCCCAGCGACGCGGGGACGACCACGAGCGACGCCGCGGCCTCGACGAAGATCGCGTACAGCACGGAGCCCATCAAGGGCGTCAAGGCCAGCGTCACCGACCAGCTCGCCGGTGCCGGCGTGAAGACCGAGGCGATCCAGGCGAAGGCCGACGCGAAGGCGAAGGCGGCGAAGGCCAAGGCGGACGCCGCCGCGAAGAAGAAGGCCGCCGCCGAAGCCGCCGCCAAGAAGAAGGCGGAGGCCGCGCGCAAGGCCAAGAAGGCCGCGAGCCGCTCCACCGAGCGCGTCAAGATCCAGCCCGTCGCCGCGACGACCTACGCCAACAACCTCAACGGCTGGATCAACCACGCCCTGGCGATCATGAAGCAGAAGGGCATCCCGGGCTCGTACAACGGCCTGTACAAGAACATCATGCGGGAGTCCTCGGGCAACCCGAGCGCCGTCAACGGCTGGGACGTCAACGCGGTCAACGGCACCCCGTCGATCGGTCTGCTCCAGGTGATCCAGCCGACGTTCAACGCGTACCACGTCTCCGGTACCTCGACGAACATCTACGACCCGGTCGCCAACATCACCGCCGCCGCCAACTACGCGGCCAACCGGTACGGCTCGATCGACAACGTCAACAGCGCGTACTGAGGCCTCCGGCGGACCTCTGGGCCTCGGTATCGACGCCGAAGGGCGGCACCTGTGTGAGGGGTGCCGCCCTTCGGCGTCGTACGGTAAGAACTACTTGCGCATGACCTCCGGCTCGTGGCGGCGCAGGAAGCGGGCCACGAAGAAGCCGCAGATCACGCCGAGGACGATCAGCGCGGCCATGTCCATGCCCCAGGCGCCGACGGTGTGCTCCCAGAGCGGGTCGGTGGCGTCGCCGGGCTTGGGCGGGCTGATCTTGTTGAAGTCCAGCGTGGCACCCGCGGCACCGACCGCCCAGCGCGACGGCATCAGGTACGAGAACTGGTTGACGCCGATCGAGCCGTTCAGGGTGAACAGGCAGCCGGTGAACACGACTTGGATGATCGCGAACATGACCAGCAGCGGCATGGTCTTCTCGGCCGTCTTCACCAGCGAGGAGATGATCAGGCCGAACATCATCGCGGTGAAGCCGAGGCCCATGATCGGGATGCAGAGCTCGAACATGGTCTGGCTGCCGAGGACCAAGCCCTGCTTGGGGATCTCGCGGCTGGCGAAGCCGATGACGCCGACCATCAGGCCCTGCAGCGCGGTGATCACACCGAGCACGAACACCTTGGACATCAGATACGCGGAGCGCGACAGGCCGGTCGCGCGCTCCCGTTCGTAGATGACCCGTTCCTTGATCAGCTCACGGACGGAGTTGGCCGCGCCGGCGAAGCAGGCGCCGACCGCGAGGATCAGCAGGACCGTGGTGGCCGTGCCGTTCGGGATTCTGGTGCCGTTCGCCCGGGCCGGGTTGGGCAGCAGGCTGTTGCCCGAGTCGATGAGCAGGCTCACCGCGCCGAGGACGCCCGGAAGGATCACCATCAGGGCCAGGAAGCCCTTGTCGGACGCGATCACCGCGACGTAGCGGCGCACCAGCGTGACGAACTGCGACATCCAGCCCTGCGGCTTCGGCGGCTTCATCGCCTGCATCGGCGGCATCTGTACGGACTGCGGAGCAATCGCGTCGATGTCCGCGGCGTACATCTGGTAGTGCTGCGAGCCCTTCCAGCGGCCCGCCCAGTCGTAGTCGCGGTAGTTCTCGAAGGCGGAGAAGACGTCGGCCCAGGTGTCGTAGCCGAAGAAGTTCAGTGCCTCCTCGGGCGGGCCGAAGTAGGCGACGCTGCCGCCCGGTGCCATCACCAACAGCTTGTCGCAGATCGCCAGTTCGGCCACGGAGTGGGTGACGACGAGGACCGTGCGGCCGTCGTCGGCGAGGCCGCGCAGCAGCTGCATGACATCGCGGTCCATGCCCGGGTCGAGGCCCGAGGTGGGCTCGTCCAGGAAGATCAGCGAGGGCTTGGTGAGGAGTTCCAGAGCCACCGAGACGCGCTTGCGCTGGCCACCGGAGAGGGAGGTGATCTTCTTCTCTTTGTGAATGTCGAGCTTCAGCTCGCGCAGTACCTCGTCGATACGGGCCTCGCGCTCGTCGCCGGTGGTGTCGGCGGGGAAGCGCAGCTTGGCCGCGTACTTGAGGGCCTTCTTGACGGTCAGTTCCTTGTGCAGGATGTCGTCCTGCGGGACCAGACCGATGCGCTGGCGCAGCTCGGCGAACTGCTTGTAGAGGTTCCGGTTGTCGTAGAGGACGTCGCCCTGGTTGGCGGGCCGGTAGCCGGTGAGCGCCTTGAGCAGGGTCGACTTGCCGGAGCCGGACGGGCCGATGACCGCGATCAGCGACTTCTCCGGTACGCCGAAGGAGACGTCCTTGAGGATCTGCTTGCCGCCGTCGACCGTGACCGTCAAGTGCCGTGCGGAGAAGGAGATGTCACCGGTGTCGACGAACTCTTCGAGCCGGTCCCCGACCAGGCGGAACGTGGAGTGGCCGACGCCGACGATGTCGTTCGGGCCGAGCAGCGCGGAGCCGCCCTTGGTGATCGGCTGGCCGTTGACGTAGGTGCCGTTGTGCGAGCCCAGGTCACGGATCTCGAAACGGCCGTCGGGCGTCGCGTGGAACTCGGCGTGGTGGCGCGAGACTTGGAGGTCGGAGACCACCAACTCGTTCTCCAGCGCACGGCCGATGCGCATCACGCGCCCCAGCGAGAACTGGTGGAACGTGGTCGGGCTGCGGTCGCCGTAGACCGACGGCGCCCCCGCGCCGACGCCGGATCCCTGCTGCGGCGGAATGTTCGCGGCGGCCGGCGGCGGCTGATAACGCTGCTGCTCAGGCGTCTGCGCCGGGACCTGCTGAGGCGGTGCCTGCTGCGCCCAGCCGGGGCCCGCACCCTGTGCGGCGTACGGCTGTTGCTGCGGCTGGGCCTGCGGAGTCGCCACGGCGGCCGCGGCGCCGGACAGGCTCAGGCGCGGGCCGTCGGTCGCGTTGCCCAGGTACACGGACGAGCCCGGGCCGATCTCCATCTGATGGATGCGCTGGCCCTGCACGAACGTGCCGTTGGTGCTGCCGTGGTCGTCGATGACCCAACTCCGGCCGCCCCAGCTGATCGTGGCGTGCCGCCAGGAGACCCTGGCGTCGTCGACCACGACGTCCCCCTGCGGATCACGTCCGAGGGTGTAGGACCTGGACGCGTCGAGCGTCCAGGTCCGTCCATTCAATTCCAGTACGAGTTCCGGCACTCCATGCCCCACTGAGTAGTCCCCCGAGTTACCCCCATCACAGGGAGTCTAGGGATGGCGAACATCGTCGGGAACTATTTCAGGCTGCACCCCCTGACCGAAAGTCGGGCCTTGTGAAGACCACGTCCATACGCTTCCGCCGGTTCCGTTGACGGGGTTGAAACCGACCCGGAGAGTGGTAATCCACGCGAGGGGGACATGCGTGGTGTCCGCACCGCGCCGCGGATCGGGGGGTCTGCCATGAGCTCAGCGACGAGGGTCAGGACGGCGAACTACGACACGAGGGTGCCCTGGGTCGACGTCCTGCTGTCCGCGATCGCCGCGGTGAGCTGGGCGCTGATAGGCATGGCGGGCACGGCCGCGCTCGGCCTGCACCTGCTGGGCGCCGACGCGACGGGTTCGCTCGGCCCGATGACCGCGGCGGTGGTGGCCCTGGGAGCGGGCGGTTCGGTCACCCCGACCGGCGACGTGTCGGCCTTCGGCCTGACCGGCGCCCAGGCGACCACAGCCGTCACGATCACCCCCCTGGGCGTGAGCCTGGTGGGCGCGCTCCTGCTGTCGTACTTCTTCCTACGGTCCTTGCGGGCGGCCGGAGTTGTGATCGCCCCGGCCGAACTCCTCGCGCGCGCGGGCTCGGTGATCGCGCTCTTCGTGGCGATGCTCGGCGGGCTGGCCTGGGCAGGCCACGACGTGATCACGATCGACGGAAGCAAGCTGGGCCTGGACAAACTGACGGGCGGCGGCGGTAGCGGCGGCGGGGTGAACATCCCCGGCCTCGGCGACATCGGTGACATCGGCGGACTGCTGCCGGGCAAGATCAGCGACCTGGTCAAGGCGAAGGCGGCGGTCGGCTTCACGGTCGACACGGCGCCGACGTTGCTGGGCGGCCTGGGCTGGTCGGCCGGCATCCTGCTGATCGCCCTGCTGGCCTCCCGCCGCACTCCCCTCCCCCGCGGCTGGGAGGCCGTACACCGCGTCGTACGCCCGGCCGCGTCCGCGCTCGTCACGGTGCTGCTGGTCGCGGTGGCCGCGGGGCTCGCGGCGGCGGCGTACGCGGCGATAGGCGACGACCACCCGAAACGCATCGCGGGCGCGGCCCTGTTGGGCGCCCCCAACGGGGTCTGGCTGGGCATCCCGATCGGCCTCTTCGTCCCCTGGGACGGCAAGGCGACGGGTGAACTGGCGAAGCTGCTCCCCCACCCCCTCGACGACCTCCTGAGCGTGAAGTCCGACCAGCCGGTGACGTTGGGGCGACTGGCCGAACTGGACAGCCGGGTATGGCTGTTGGGGGTCGCCGCGGCGCTGATGATGCTGCTGGCCGGGGTGTTGACGGCGGTGCGGACGCCCTTGGGAGCGGACGCGGTGAGCGGCTCTGAGCGTGCTGGTGCGGGGGGTCGCGGGAGTGCTCTCGGTTTTGCCGGGCGGTGTGCTCTACGGCTGGGGGTCGTCACCGCCCTGACGTTGCCGTTGCTGGCCTGGCTGACGGACGTGTCGGTGGATGCGTCGCTGTCGGTGCTGGGGTTCGACGCGTTCGGCGCGGGGATCGAGTTGCACGGGCATCTGGGCATGGCGTTGGTGCTGGGCGCGGTGTGGGGTGCGGGGGC
>NZ_JBXVPZ010000556.1:0-5882 GCF_057961495.1 Streptomyces sp. P5F9
AGGCCGGGGCCGAGGGGGACGGGGGCTGGGACTCGGTGGTCGTGCAGTCCTTCGTGCCGCCGTTCCAGGCCGCGATCAGCTTGTCCTTGATGACCGTGTGGTCGGGGCCCTTGGGCAGGTCGCCGTGGACGAGACCGTCGCCGGCGGCGGGGTTGCCGTCGAACTTGACCGCGCCGCGGTAGAGGTCGACCTGCGCGAAGCAGCCCTCGTCCGGCACCGCTATGTCGAGCGAGTCCGTCTGGCCCTTCTTCACGGTCACCGTGTCGAAGTCGACGAAGACCTGCTGGCCTGAGGTGGCGAAGGTCGCGCCGTGGGCGATGTACGAGGCGAGCGAGGCGGTGCAGGTGGAGGCGTCACCGGCGGTGCGGACCTTGATGTGGATCTTGCCGTCGTCGGTGGGCTTCAGGTTCTGGTCGTCGACCTTGACCGAGGGGAAGAAGTCCGTGCCGTTCAGCGAGAACTGGCAGCCCTCGGTCTCGGTGACCGTGCCGGCGCCGGAGCCGGGCTGGTAGTGGCCACCGGAATCCCAGCCGTCACCGCCACCGCCGTGACCACCCGTGGCCCAGGCCCCGGACGCCGCGCCGACGGAGGCTGCGGCGAGGGCGAGAGAGGCGGCGCCTGTCCCCAACAGGCGACGCACAGTGACACGACTCGCTATGGACATACTTATCCCATCTTGGCCTGGCAAGGAGTGGAGGAGCTGAGCAGCGAAGGAAACACTGGGCCCATTGGTCACATGCGCCACAGCGTGTGCACATCGTGGGTCTACCGGAAGTTGACTGTCAACTTCCGTCAGCGCAACGGGAATTCATAAGGAGACCACGTGACCGACCTGTCCTCCCGTGACCCGGACTGGTGGCGTCAGGCCGTCGTCTACCAGGTCTACCCGCGCAGTTTCGCCGACGCCGACGGCGACGGGCTCGGGGACCTCAAGGGCATCACCCAGCGCCTCGGTCATCTCGCCGCGCTGGGCGTCGACGCGCTCTGGCTCAGCCCGTTCTACCCGTCCGAACTCGCCGACGGCGGCTACGACGTCGCCGACTACCGCGACGTCGACCCGCGCCTGGGCACGCTCGACGACTTCGACGCGATGGTCGCCGAGGCCCACCGTCTCGGCCTGAAGGTCATGGTCGACATCGTGCCCAACCACACGTCCCGGCTGCACAGTTGGTTCCAGGAGGCGCTCGCCGCCCCGCCCGGTTCCGCCGCCCGCGACCGCTACGTCTTCCGCGAGGGACGCGGCGCGGTCGGTCAACTCCCGCCCACCGACTGGCCGTCGGTCTTCGGCGGCAGCGCCTGGAAGCAAGTCCCGGACGGGCAGTGGTACTTGCACCTCTTCACGCCCGAACAGCCCGACCTGAACTGGGACAACGAGGAGGTGCGGGAGGACTTCCGCAGCACGCTCCGCTTCTGGTCCGACCGGGGCGTCGACGGCTTCCGCGTCGACGTCGCCCACGCCCTGGTCAAGGACCTCACCGAGCCGTTGCGCGACATCGGCCCCCTCGCGGCGAACTCCGAGGCCGTCCTCGACGACCTCCCGCCCGGCAGCCACCCCTACTACGACCGCGACGAGGTCCACGCGATCTACCGCGACTGGCGGCGTACGGTCCTCGACACCTACACCCCGCCCCGCATGGCGGTCGCCGAGGCCTGGGTACCGGCCGCCCGCCGCGCCCTGTACGCCCGCCCGGACGAACTCGGCCAGGCCTTCAACTTCGAGTACCTGGAGGCGGGTTGGGACGCGGCCGAACTCCGCGAGGTGATCACCGGCTCGCTCGCCACGGCCCGCGCGGCAGGCGCCTCGGCCACCTGGGTGCTGTCCAACCACGACGTCGTACGCCACGCCTCGCGCCTGATGCTGCCACCGGGCACCGACCCCAACACCTGGCTCCTGTCCAACGGCCACACGCCACCCGTCGACACGGCGGCGGGCCTGCGCCGCGCCCGGGCCGCGACCCTGCTGATGCTGGCGCTGCCCGGTTCGTCGTACGTCTACCAGGGCGAGGAACTCGGTCTGCCCGAGGTCGCCGACCTGCCCGTCGAGGTCCTCCAGGACCCCGTCTGGGAACAGCAGGGCCACACCCACAAGGGCCGCGACGGCTGCCGGGTCCCCCTGCCGTGGACGTCGGCCGGTCCGTCGTACGGCTTCGGGTCGGGCCCCGCGTGGCTGCCGCAGCCGGCGAGCTTCGCGTCGTACGCCGTCGAGGCACAGGACGGGACCGAGGGCTCGACCCTGGAGCTCTACCGCACCGCGCTCCGCCTGCGCCGCAAGCTGCTCGACGGCGAGGAGCTGACCTGGGCCGCGGACAGCCCGCCCGGGGTGCTGCACCTCGCGCGCTCCGACGGCTGGCGGTGTGTCACCAACCTGTCGGACGTGCCGGTCGCCCTGCCGCCGGGGGAGGTGCTGCTGAGCAGCGAACCGGCGGCGGGCGAGGGGCAGTTGAGGCTGCTGGCCCCGGACACGACGGTCTGGCTCGGGCTGTAGCGGGCTCACCCCACGGTCGGGGTCTGGGTGGCGCTGGGTGACTCGCCCGGGAGGACCGGCGGCTGGGTGGTGCTGTTCACCGGCGGGGTGAGCACCACCTCCGGCTGGCCCGCGGCCGGGGGCGGCGGGGTCAGGTCCGAGGCCGGCAGCTTCGGCGGGGTCGTCTCCTGGAAGAGGACCTGGCTGAAGTTGACCAGGCCGGTGTTCTCCATGACCGTGATGTGGTCCAGGACGGTCGCGTTGGCCTGGTCGGCGAGGGCGCGGACGAGGGTGTTCTCCGTCGTCGAGCGGATCTTCGCGATCGTGTTGAAGATCGAACCGTGCGTCACGCGCAGGATGTTGGCGAAGTCCGTGTCGAACTGCTTGCCGCTGTCGCCGTTCAGGGTGTTGATGAACCCCTGCTGCTGCGGGCTGGGCTGGTTCGGGATCGTGATGTTGAGCATCGGGGCGACCTTGCGCACGGTGGTGTCCAGCGCGGCGTGCCCGTCGATGAGGTGCTTGCTCGCGGTGATGACCGCCGGGGTGGCCCCCTTCTTCAGGCCCATCTGGCCGACGGGGTACTCCCACAGTCCTGCCGCGCGCACCTTGACCACGAAGTCCCGGTCGGCCTCGGTCAGCGGTCCCCACTGCGTGTTGGCGATCACGCGTGTGGGCGCGCTGGAGACTGTGGTCACGCCCAGCATTGCCGGATAGGCCAGGGCGACAAGGGTCAGGCTGAGGGCACCCCCCACAACCATCGTTCCCGTCGCGTTCCGCGAAAAGCGCACCGTACCTCCTGTGTCGTGGACCGCCCGTCGGCGGTACGGACAGTCAGAAGTACGGATCGGGGAGGCGCTCGAAGTCTTTTGTTTTGGTAAAGCCGGAGTGGGGCGCGTCACAAGTGACGGACAGCAACTCCGGTTGCCGCCCGGGTCCTTGTGGCTGTCGTACGGCCGCACCGACCGGATGGATTCCGGAGAATGCGCACCCTTTCCCCGGCCGCCCGCGCGCTCGCCGCCCGCTGCGAACCGCGGGTGAACGAGCTGGCGCGGCGCATGACCCGTACCGTCTTCGAGGATCTGCACGGGTACGCGGAGCTGCCCGCCGAGGTGAAGGACGTCGAGATCACGGCGACGGCCCGGCACGGCCTGCGCGGGTTCCTGCGGGGCGCGGCCGACGGACAGACACTCCGCCCCACGGAGGACGGCCTGCGGTACTTCCAGGAACGCGCCCACCAACGCGCCGACGAGGGCATGCCCCTCCAGCTCCTCCTGGGGACCTACACCTCCGGCGCCCACGTCCTCTGGCAGGCCCTCACCGACGCGGCCCGCCCCGGCGAGGAGAGCGCCCTGACCGAACTCTGCGGCGCCCTCATCGCCGCACAGGGCCGCGTCATCGGCGCTGTGACCGAGAGCTACCTCGACGAACAGGCAGCCATCGCGGCCGAGCGCGGTGAGCAACGCCGGTCGCTGGCAAGGGCGTTGCTGGACGGGGCGGGAGCGTTCGACGCGATGGAGGGTCCGGTCCTGGTCGTACACCTGCGGTTCGCGGCCCGCCAGTCCGGCGGTGTCGCGCTACGGCGACTCGTGCGCCGGGTGCAGACGGCTCTGGACCGGGTGTTCGGTACGGAGGTACCGGCGCTGCTGGACGGTACCGGCGGCCACGCGCTCGTACCGGGCCGCACGGAGTTGCCGGACGCGGCGACGGCCGTACTGCGGGAGGCGGCGGGCCCGGGACTCCGGCTGGCCGCGACGGTCGCGGAGCGGACGGAGGACATTCCGGACGCGGCCCGCGTCGGCACGGAGATCGTGCGGGTGGCGAGGGCCTGCGGTCACGCGCCCGGCCCGCACCACCTGGACGACGTACTCCTGGAGTGCCACCTGTCCCGCCCCAGCGCGGGCAGCGCCCGCATCGCGGCACTCCTCGATCCCCTCGCCGGCCGCCCGGACCTGACGGCCACCCTCCGCACCCACCTGGAACAACGCCAGGACCGCAGAGCCACGGCCCGGGCCCTCGGCCTCCACCCCAACTCGGTGGACTACCGCCTGGCCCGCGTCACCGAACTGACCGGCCTGGACCTGGGCACACCCCGGGATGCGGCGCTGGCGTTGGCGGCGCTGCTGCTCGGCCCGCGTCAGGCGAACTGACCGGGCTGGTAGTCGCCGGCGGGCATCGTGAGCATGACGTTCATCCGGTTGAAGCTGTTGATGAGGGCGATCAGCGAGACGAGCGCCATGAGCTGCTCCTCGTCGTAGTGCTTGGCGGCGTTCTGCCACACCTCGTCCGAGACACCGCCGGCCGCGTCCGCGATACGGGTCCCTTCCTCGGCCAGCTCCAGCGCGGCGCGCTCGGCGTCGCTGAACACGGTCGCCTCACGCCAGGCGGCGACGAGGTTGAGCCGCACCGCCGTCTCACCCGCGGCGGCCGCGTCCTTGCTGTGCATGTCGGTGCAGAACCCGCACCCGTTGATCTGGCTCGCGCGCAGCTTCACCAGTTCCTGCGTGGCGGCGGGCAGCGGCGAGTCGTCGATGACCTTGCCCGCGGCGATGAAGTGCTTCAGGGCCTTGCCGGCGACGGGGCTGGCGAAGGGGTTCAGTCGGGCACCCATGGTGGGCTCCTCTGTTCTGTCGTGGCTGCTGCTTACACAGCTCTGACGGAACGGGCCCCGGGAATGTGACAGCCCTGAATGTGAGCCGGCTCTCGCTCCCGCCCCGCGGACGCCACCGGTACGGCGCCACAGCCGACCGCCTACGCCGCTACGGCGGCCACCCCCAGCGCCGCCCGTGCCGTGGCGATATGGGCCAGGCCCTCCTTGGCCACCCGCGTCGCCTCCGCGTACTCGTCCGCCGTGTGGGCCGCGGACAGCCGGGCGCCGGCGGCACGGTGGCACTCGGCGGCGTCGGTCAGGGCTCGGGTCGCCGTTTCGCCGGCTCCGGCCCAGATCCTCGCCTCGGGGACCGACAGGCTCGCGCCGAGCCGGAGGACCCAGCCGCTGGCCTCGACCTCCGCGTCCAGGTCGGACAGGTCGGAGTCGCCGCGGGCCCGGCGCGAGCGACGCTGTACGACGACGGCGAACGCCGCCCCGGCGATCAGCAGCAGTGCGAGCAGCACGACGTATCCCATCGCTTCCTCCAGGCCTTCACATGGTCACGGGCCGGGCGGATCCGACCCCGTACGTCCATGACACGCCCTGCCTCTGTGCGGGCACATCGATATTCCTGTGCGTCGGCTGCGAGGTTTCCATGGCGGGGAGCCGGAGGAAGGCACGGGAGGCGTGGCGGACGTACGGGGCCGGGACGGGGCGTGCCTTCGTCAGCTCGCCGAGGCCGAAGGCGAAGCCGACGGTGACGCCGACCCGCTCGGGCCTCCCGGGCCTCCGCCGCCCTCCCCGTCGTTCGTCTCGTCCGGCGCCACCCCC
>NZ_JBXVPZ010000557.1:0-5852 GCF_057961495.1 Streptomyces sp. P5F9
ACGACGGGGTCTCCTCCGCCGAGCGGCACCTCTTCGACCTGCGTACCGCCGCAGCCGACGACTCCCGGATTCTCGGAGCGCTCGGTGACGGCGGGCTGCTGCCGCCCGGCCCGGACGTGCTGGCCACCGTGGAGTACCTCGGTGAGCACGGCATCCCCGCGCTGCCCGGCTGGCGTTACCTCGCCCAGGCCGTCGACCCCACCGACCACGCGCGCGTGCTCGCCGCCCGGCCCGAGCTGGTCGACGGCGTGATCATCACCGACCCGGGCACGCACGCGCGTGCCCGTGAGGCCCTCAACGACGCGGCCCTGCTGCCCCGGTCCGCCGTGGCGGTCGGTACGGCCGCCGCCCTGCTCGCCCCGACTCCGGCGCCCGACGCGCAGACCAGCGACGTCTTCCTCGTACCGCCGAACCCGGCCATGCACGACGAGCACGCCGCCGACGAGGAGCGGCAGGCGCTGCGCGCGCGGGCGGGGCAGCGGGACGAGGAGATCCGTACGCTCGCCGCGCGGCTCGGCAAGGACCGGGAGCTGGCGGCGCGGCTCGCGTCCTGGCGCACCGGCTGCCCGAGCGGGCGGCTGGTCGAGCTGGCGCAGGCCGCGCGGGACACGCGCGCGTTCGCCGAGGAGGCCGAGGCCGAACTCGCCGAGGCGCGGAGCGTGCGGGCCGAGGCCGACGAGACCGCCGCCGAGGCCGCCCAGGTGCGTGACGAGCGGCAGGAAGCCGCGCAGAAGGCCCGGCGCGCCGCTGACGCCCTCGCCGGACTCGCCTTCCGGCTGCGGGAACGCGCCGGCTGGCAGGTCAAACTGCGTGAACTCGCCGACGAGGCGGCCGAGTCGGAGGCCCGCGCCCAGTCCTGCCTGGAGCGCGCCCGCGCCGCCGACGAGGACCGCCGCGCCGCCCAGCGCGCCGCCGACGACGCGCGCCGTACGGCCCGTGCGCTGCGCGCCGAACGCTCCGAGATCGCGGGCGCCCCCGACGACGTACCGGAAGACGACCCGGACACCCGCAAGCCCGCGCTGGCCGCCCTCCGCGAGGCCTATCGGGCCGCTTCGCAGCTCTACGAGAAGGTCGGCGTCGGCGCCGACCTGCGGGCCGAGCAGGCGCGGGCGGAGAGCGACGAGAGCGCGGCGATCGCGGAGTTGGACCGGCTCAGCAACAAGGTCCGCACGCGTGCGGCGCAGTTGCTGGAGTCGCCCGACGGTTCCGACGGGCCGTCCCGGCAGGCCGCCGCGGCGCGTGCCGAAGAGCTGGTGCAACTGCTGGAGACCCGGGTGTCCACCGCGAGCGAGCAACTCGGGCGGCTGCGCGGCGAGGCCGAGCGGCACGCGCCCGAGGACGGCGAGGCGCACACCGAGCTGGCCGAGGAACTCGTCCCGCGCGACGCCGAGCACGCCCAGGCCCTGCTGCGCACGGCGACGGCCGAACTCGGCTCCCGCGCCGACGCGTTGGGCCAGGCCCGCGAGGCGCACGCCGAACTCCTCGACGCCCATCGCGCCGCCGAGGATGGAGCCGGCGGTTTCGACGAGACCGCCGCGATGCTCCGGGACCTGATGCGCGAACACTCCTCGGACGAGGAGCAGGAGGAGCCCGAGCCGTACCCGGGCAGCGTGGAGGAGGCCCGGCACTCCGCCGCCGAGGCCCGCCGCTCGCTGCGCGGCTGCGCCGCCGACCTGTCCGCCGCCGAGGCCGCCGTACGCGAGGCGAGCGATGTGCTGGTGCGGCACGCCAACTCCACGCGCTACGAGCAGGTACGGACCCCCGCCCGGCAGCAGATCCGTGAGCTGCCCGCGTCCGCGCTGCCCGAGCACGCGCAGAAGTGGGCCGACGCCTTCGCGCCCCGACTCCGCGTCCTCACCGACGAGTTGGCGCAGCTGGAGCGCAACCGCGACTCGATCGTGGACCGGCTCCGCGGGCTCGTGGAGTCGGCGCTGGCGACTCTGAGATCCGCGCAGCGGCTGTCCCGGCTGCCCGAGGGGCTCGGCGAGTGGTCCGGGCAGGAGTTCCTGCGGATCCGCTTCGAGGAGCCCGACCAGGCCACGCTCACCGAGCGGCTCGGTGTGGTCGTCGACGAGGCGACCCGGGCCGCCGTGAAGAAGAACTCCGACATGCGACGCGACGGAATGTCCCTGCTGCTGCGGGGAGTTGGCGCCGCCCTTGAGCCCAAGGGTGTGGCCGTCGAGATCCTCAAGCCGGACGCCGTCCTGCGCGCCGAGCGCGTGCCGGTCGGGCAGATGGGCGACGTGTTCTCCGGCGGTCAGCTGCTCACCGCGGCCATCGCCCTGTACTGCACGATGGCCGCGCTGCGCTCCAACGACCGGGGCCGCGACAAGCACCGGCACGCCGGCACGCTCTTCCTCGACAACCCGATCGGGCGGGCCAACGCGACCTATCTGCTGGAGCTGCAGCGCGCCGTGTCCGACGCGCTCGGTGTCCAACTCCTGTACACCACCGGCCTGTTCGACACCACGGCACTGGCCGAGTTCCCGCTGGTCATCCGGCTGCGCAACGACGCCGACCTCAGGGCTGGCCTCAAGTACATCAGCGTGGAGGAGCACCTCCGGCCGGGCCTGCCGCAGCAGGCCCCTGCCGGAGAGGGCGAGTCGGTGCACAGCGAGATCACGGCGACCCGGATGTTCAAGCGTCCGGCGCCGACCGCTCCGTAGGCGAACTGCCCGCAGGCGAGCCTCAGGAGTGTGACAGCTGCCCGGCGCCGCTCTTGCGGGCTATCCGCTCCTGGGCACGCTCGCTGGACCGCGCCTGACGCTGGGCCCGACGCCGCTCGCGGCGGAGGGCCCTCGCCGTGCTGCTGGGCTCCGAGACCACGCCGTTGCGCTGGTTCCACATCTGGCGGGTCACCCATACGTCCAGGGCGCCCCACGTGGCCACCACCGTGCTCACCACGCTGCTGATCACCATCGGGAACGCCAGCCAGGACCCGGCCATCGTGCACAGGAAGGCCACCGTCGCCTGGATCAGCGTCACCGCGATGATGAGCACCGCCCGGACGGCCGCCGTGCGCACCGGATCGGGCAGCCGGCGCCGACGCGCGGGCTCCTCGATCCACAACGGCCGGTAGTACTCCTGCTGTTGCGTTGTCGCGCGAGCCGAACGCGGCTCGTCGAACTCCGCCGCCGCGGGCTCGCCCGAGCCCCTCCGGGCCTCGCCGCCCGTCGTCGTACCACCGTCTGCCGCGATGTCGCGATCCGGTGCCTCACGGCGCCGCTGCGCCGTCGACCGCGCCGCCACGCTGTCCTCAAGCGCCTCTTGCCGCTCCGCCGTGCCCATCAACGTGTCCTCCCCACCGCCGGTACACCACTCGCCCCGGAGTCCGAAGACTCCGACTCCCCAGTGGGTGCCCGGCTTGCGCTGTTTTACGCCGCACGGTTGCGGATGTGGCTCGTGTGGCCGGTTCCGCCCCCATGTCCCGTAGAGAAAGACGAACAACATGCCACGAAGATTCCCAACGGACGAAAAATTCCGGCCAACTGGCCAAGTGGACCGACGGGGTGGGGTGTGGCGATCCCGGGGATATCGGGGCGGCAATCTCCCGCAATGACCCGACAACTCCCCATGTCCGGTCTCTGTTGCGGAAGTTCACGCTCCGGACAGCTCTTCGAGTTACCTCTGTGTCAGTAGTAGGCTCGCGCCGTTTGTTGACGTACATGTGTACCCCCGGCCGGCGGGGGTCCAGCTGGGGGAGGCCATGCGCTTTCGCGGGAAGTCCATCCGCCGGAAGATCGTGGCGCTCCTTCTCGTGCCGCTGGTGTCACTGACCGCGATCTGGGCGTTCGCCACGGTCCTCACCGGCCGGGCGGCCGGGGACCTGTTCAACGTGTCGTCGGTCGTCGAGAAGATCGGCTATCCCACCGAGGACACGGTCCGGGCCATCCAGCAGGAACGCCGGCAGTCGCTCGTCTATCTCGCCGACCCGCGCGGCGCCGACGGGCTCACCGATCTCAGGCGCAGCCGCGCCGCGACCGACGAGGCCGTCGCCAAGATCCGCAAGAACGCCGACAACCCGGACGTGCGCGACGCGATGGGGCAGGCCACCGACAGCCGGGTCGCCGCGGTCCTCGACGCGTTCGACGGGCTCCAGTCCCTGCGGCGCAGCGTCGAGGACGGCACCGCCAACCGTGGCCAGGCCCTCGGGCTCTACAACCACCTGGTCGACCCGTGCTACGTGCTGCTGTCCAATCTCCATGTCGTCGACAACGTCGAGATGGACAAGCAGTACCGCGCCCTCGTGAACCTCGCCCGCGCGCGGGAGTTCCTCTCCCGTGAGGACGCCCTGCTCGGCTCCTCCCTGGTGGTCGGCAAGCTCACCCGGGACGAGACCCGCGACGTCTCCGACCTGGTCGCCCAGCGCACCCTGATGTACGACGTCAACCTGCCGCTGCTGCCCTCCTCGGAGCGCGGCCACTTCGAACGCTTCTGGAAGAACGCGGCCAGCGCCCCGCTGCGCGTGGCCGAACAGGCCGCCGCCTCCACCACGTCCGGCACACCCCGCAACGTCACCGCGCAGACCTGGAACACCGCGGCCGGCGCGGTGCTGGTCAAGCTCGGCACCCTTGACGACCAGGCCAACGACCGCTACCAGGACCGTGTCCGCCCGGTCGCGATGAGGGTCATCCTCAAGGCGGCCGTCGCCGGCGTCCTGGGGCTGATCGCCCTCCTGTTCTCGCTCTTCCTGTCGGTGCGCATCGGCCGCGGCCTCATCCGCGACCTGCGCCAACTGCGCCTGGACGCCCACGAGGCCTCCGGTGTCCGGCTGCCCAGCGTGATGCGCCGCCTGTCCGTCGGTGAAGTGGTCGACGTGGAGACCGAGGTCCCGCGCCTGGAGTACGACAAGAACGAGATCGGCGACGTCGGCCAGGCCCTCAACACCTTGCAGCGCGCGGCAGTTGAAGCCGCCGTCAAGCAGGCAGAACTGCGGTCCGGTGTCTCCGAGGTGTTCGTCAACCTCGCCCGGCGCAGCCAGGTCCTGCTGCACAAGCAGCTCACCCTGCTCGACACCATGGAGCGCAGGACCGAGGACACCGACGAACTCGCCGACCTGTTCCGCCTCGACCACCTGACGACCCGTATGCGCCGCCACGCCGAGGGCCTGGTCATCCTCTCCGGGGCCGCCCCGTCCCGGCAGTGGCGCAAGCCGGTCCAGCTCATGGACATCGTCCGCGCGGCCGTGGCCGAGGTCGAGGACTACGAGCGCATCGAGGTCCGCCGGCTGCCGCGCATAGCCGTCACCGGCCCCGCCGTGGCGGACCTCACCCACCTGGTGGCCGAACTCCTGGAGAACGCCACGGTGTTCTCCCCGCCGCACACCGCCGTCCAGGTCCTGGGGGAGCGGGTCGCCAACGGCTTCACCCTGGAGATCAACGACCGCGGCCTCGGCATGGCGGCCGAGGCACTCCTGGACGCCAACCTCCGGCTCGCCGAGACACCGGAGTTCGAACTCTCCGACACCGACCGCCTCGGCCTGTTCGTCGTCAGCCGGCTCGCGCAGCGGCAGAACGTCCGCGTCTCGCTCCAGCCCTCCCCGTACGGCGGCACCACCGCCGTCGTGTTCATCCCCGACGCCCTGCTGAGCGACGAGGTCCCGGACACCAACGGCATCGGCTTCCGTCTCGACCGGCCCCGGCCCACGAAGGAGGCCGAGCTGGAGGAGAGCCGCCGCTCCGCGCTCTCCCAGGTGCCCGTGAAGCTGCCCGGTCTGCCGCCCGCCCTCCTGGACGGACCGGTCGAACTGGAAGCCCCCGTGGACCTGGACGCCCTCGAAGGCTTCCCGAACGGGCTCGACGACGAGGACGGCGAGCGCGGCGGAATCTTCCGCCCCCGCCGCGCCTCCACCC
>NZ_JBXVPZ010000558.1:0-5815 GCF_057961495.1 Streptomyces sp. P5F9
AGGTTGCGTTTCCCTGATGTCGAGTCACCACTCCGCGCCCGCGCGGGAACCAGCACGGCTACCGTCGTACTTCCAGGTGTTTCTGGACGACGGCGAAGGGGCGTACCCGGCATGAGTCCCGGAGACGAGCACGAGACCTCCGGCGGTTACGGCGGCACCGGCCAGACCCGCACCCGCTACCCCCAGGGAACAGGCGACGTCTACGGCGGCGCCCGCCGCGGCGGCAGACCGTCCTCCTCGAAAAGCCTGGTGACGGTCGTCGGAGTCGTCGTCCTCCTCATCGCCGCGATCGCCTTCGCCAACCGCGGCGACGGCACGTCGTCGTCGAACGACGGCACCACATCGAACGGTTCGAAGCCGGACACCGCCTCCACGGCGGCCAGCGGGACGAAGCCGGTGGAGACGAAGACCGGGGGGATTCCGTCGGGCTTCGCGCGCACCGAACAAGGCGCGCAGTCGGCGGCGGCGAACTACTCCGTGTCGCTGGGCTCGACCGGCATGTTCCAGAAGGAGATCCGGCACTCGCTCGTGAACTCCCTCTACACGCCCGGTGCCGCGAGCAAACTGACGGGCCCGATGGACCAGGCCTACTCGGCCGACTTCCTCAGCAAGCTGGGCCTCGACGCCAACGGCAAAGCACCGACCGGCAGCACGTTCGTCTCCCGCGTGATCCCGGTGGGAACGACCGTCCAGCAGTACAGCGACAGCGCCGCGAAGGTCTCGGTCTGGTACGTGGGGCTCATCGGCATGTCCGGGCAGAACTCGACCGACCCCGTCACCACCTCGTGGAAGACCTGGACCTTCGACCTCCAGTGGTCCAACGGCGACTGGAAGATCGCCACGGACTCCCAGAAAGACGGCCCCGCCCCGGTCCCCGGCGACGACACGGCCGCCACCTCGGACGAGATCAGCAAGGCCATCGACGAGTACGGAGGGTTCACGTATGCCCGGTAACCCGCAACGCGTGTTCCGGCTCGCCGGAGCCGTGACCGCCGTACAGACGTCCCTCGTGCTGCTGGCCACCCATGCCGTGGCCGCGACCCCCAGTCCGTCGCCCTCGGCGTCCCCGAGCGTCGACTGCTCCGCCATCGTCGGCGGCGCCAAGAAGTACTGCGAACGCGGCAACGCCGTCAGCGGCTCCACCACAACCCCCAGCACCACCGACACCCTCGACCCCCTCTCCTCCCTCGGAAAGGGCTGCGCCGAAGCCGCCTCCTGGACCATCGACAAGCTCAGCGACGCCGTCAAAGAGACCGCGAACGTCGACTTCACGAACCCCAGGTTCCTTCAGCAGTACGCCGTCGTCTTCGCCGCGTCCACGATCCTCACGCTCCTCCTGTGGCTCCTCGCGGTAGCGAAGCGCGCGGTCCGAGGCGTCCCCCTCACCACCGCGATCTCCGAAGCCATCGGCTTCCTCTGGCTCACGGTCATCGCCTCCGCGTTCACCCCCCTGATCCTGTACACCGTCGTCTCCGCCACCGACGGCATCACAGAGGTCCTCGCGAAAACCACCGGCAACCAGACGGACACCTTCTTCGGAAACTTCTCCGGCGCCCTCGCCAAGGGCAACAACATCGGCGGCGGCCCGATCATGCTGATCGTCGTCTCCCTGGTCAGCATCCTCGCCGCCGGCGTCCTCTGGCTGGAGCTCGTCATCCGCGCCGCCCTCCTCTACGTCGGCGCCCTCCTCGGCACCGTCGTCTACGCGGGCCTCGTCGACAAGAACCTGTGGGGCCACGTCCGCCGCTGGGCCGGCATCATGATCGCGGTGATCCTGGTCAAACCGGTCATCGTGATCGTGCTGGGCCTGGCCGGCGCGCTGTCCACCGCCGACGGCCCGGACTCGTTCTCCGCCGTCGTCTCCGGCCTCGCGATCATCCTGCTCGCCATCTTCGCCAGCGCGATGATCTACCGCTTCGTCCCCGGCTTCGGCGACGAGATCGCCGGCGGCCGCAACAACCGCATCATGCAGGGCGCCGAGGGCAAGGCCGCCGCGGTCATCAGCTCCCCGGCCACCATGGTCGCCCAGGGCATCAAGACCCACAGCGCCCGCACGAACGACGGCGGGGGCGGCCAGTCCTCGTCCGGCGGCGGCGCCCGCCCCTCCAACCCGGTCTCCGGCGGCGTCGCGGCCCACAGCAGCCGCCCGTCGAACGGCGGCGGAGCAGTCCCCTCCGCCGCGCCCGCGCCCCGCCAGAGCCCGGCGAACACCCCGCACGCCAGCAACGCCCGCAACAACCGCACGGGAGGTGAAGGGCGTTGACGACAGAGTCCCACCTGTCCCATCCGATCACGCCCCGCCGGACATATCTCATCGGCCGGGCCCGGCCGAACGCGATCGTCGGCAAGAATCGCGAGACCGGCGAGATCGCGCTCATCATCGTGGGCGCGTTCCTCGGCATGATGAGCGGACTCCTCGTCCCCGTCCTGTCCCTGCGCATCGTGCTGCTGACGGGCTTCCCGATGCTGGCGCTGATGGCGGTCTACGTGCCGTACAAGCGCCGCACGTTCTACAAGTGGTTCGAGATCAACCGCAGTTACAAGCGAACCCTGCGCAACGGCACGACGTACCGCTCCTCCGTCATGGAGGCCGGCGTTCACCTCGACGGCCGCGAGGTCGAGATCGGCCCGCCGCCCGGCATCGGCCGCATCAACTGGCTGGCCGCCCCCTTCGGGCCCGACGAGATCGCCGTACTGCTGCACGCCGACCGCCGTACGGTCACCGCGGCGATCGAGATCGAGGGCCCGGGCGTCGGCCTGCGCGACAGCGAGGACCAGGAGGCCCTCGTCGACCGCTTCGGCACGCTCCTCAAGCACGTGGCGAACGGCGACGGCTTCGTCACCCGCATCCAGATGCTCGCCCGCACCCTGCCGGCCGACCCGGACGCACACGCCAAGGACATCGCCCAGCGCGGCGACGAGAAGTCACTGACCTGGCTCCAGCACTCGTACGACCAACTTCAGTCGATGGTGTCCACCAGCAGCGAGCAGCACCGCGCCTACCTCGTCGCCTGCATGCACTTCAACCGCGAACTCTCCGCCGAGGCCCACGCGATGGCCCGCGCCGCCCGCCCCCAGGCAGGCCGCAAGCTGGACCGGGACGCCGGCCTCGCGGTCGTCATGGCGCGTGAACTCACCGACATCTGCTCGCGGTTGCAGGAGGCGGACATCCGCGTACGGCAGCCGCTCGGCCAGGGCCGGCTCGCCTCGCTCATCCACTCCATGTACGACCCGGACCACCCCATCGACCACCTCCAGGCGATGACGAAGCGCAACGCCTGGCCGGCCGAACTCGACGCCATGGAACCGACGTTCCTCCAGGCGAAGACCCGCGAGTCGTCGACCCGCGAACCGTGGTGCCACGCCACGGCCTGGGTGAAGGAGTGGCCGATGACCCCGGTAGGAGTCAACTTCCTGGCGCCCCTCCTCGTCCACACCCCGGACGTGATCCGCACGGTCGCCGTCACGATGGACCTCGAACCCACCGAGATCGCCATCGAGCGCATGCTGACCGAGAAGACGAACGACGAGGCCGACGCCTCCCGCGCCGCCAAGATGAACCGCACCGTCGACCCCCGTGACGTGGCCGCCCACGGCCGCATGGACCAGCGCGGCGAGGACCTGGCGAGCGGCGCGGCCGGCGTGAACCTGGTCGGCTACATCACCGTCTCCTCCCGCAACCCCGAGGCCCTCGCGCGCGACAAGCGCACGATAAGGGCGTCCGCCGGCAAGTCGTACCTGAAGCTGGAGTGGTGTGACCGCGAGCACCACCGCGCGTTTGTGAACACACTGCCGTTCGCCACCGGCATCCGGAGGTAGGACTCAGATGCGGGATCCGCTGTCCATCCTCACCGACGCCTTCACGTCCTTCCTCTTCGGAAAGATCGAGTCCACCCGCCTCCCCGTCCGCACCTCGACGGGCCAGGCCCAGGCGGTCTATCTCCCCACGGCCGCCCCCGGGTTGGGCGACTCGGGCGTCATCATCGGCCGCGAGGTCTACTCCGGCAAGGGCTACATCTACGACCCCTTCCAGCTCTACGGCCAGCAACTCCCCGCCCCCCACTGGCTGGTGCTCGGCGAGTCCGGCAACGGCAAGTCGGCCCTGGAGAAGACGTACGTCCTACGCCAACTCCGCTTCCGCGACCGCCAGGTGGTCGTCCTGGACGCCCAGGGCGAGGACGGCGTCGGTGAATGGAACCTGATCGCGGAGGAGTTGGGGATAACTCCTATCCGCCTGGACCCAACTGCCGCCCTGGACATGGGAATCCGCCTCAACCCCCTGGACCCGGCGATCACGACGACAGGCCAACTAGCCCTGCTCCGAACGATCATCGAGGTGGCGATGGGCCACGGCCTCGACGAACGCTCCGGCTTCGCGCTCAAGGTCGCGCACGCCTACGTCAACGAGACGATCGTCGAACGCCAGCCGGTCCTCATGGACATCGTCGAGCAACTGCGCCACCCCGAACCGGAGTCGGCCGAGGCGATGAACGTCGCCATAGACGACGTACGGGCGTGGGGCCTGGACGTCGCCCTCGTCATCGACCGTCTGGTCGACGGCGACCTCCGCGGCATGTTCGACGGCCCGACGACGGTGGGCATCGACCTCGACGCCCCGCTCATCGTCTTCGACCTGTCCCACATCGACCGCAACTCCATCGCCATGCCCATCCTGATGGCGATCGTCGGCGTCTGGCTGGAACACACCTGGATCCGCCCCGACCGGAAGAAGCGCATCTTCCTGGTCGAGGAGGCCTGGCACATCATCAACAGCCCCTTCGTGGCCCAACTCTTCCAGCGCCTGCTGAAGTTCGGCCGGCGGTTGGGCCTGTCGTTCGTGGCGGTGGTCCACCACCTGTCGGACGTCGTCGACGGAGCCGCCGCAAAGGAAGCGGCAGCGATCCTCAAAATGGCCTCGACGCGAACGATCTACGCCCAAAAGGCGGACGAAGCCCGAGCAACCGGGCGGGTGTTGGGCTTGCCACGCTGGGCGGTGGAGATCATCCCCACCCTCACCCCCGGCATCGCGGTCTGGGACGTCAACGGCAACGTCCAGGTGGTCAAACACCTGATCACCGAGACGGAACGCCCCCTCGTCTTCACCGACCGCGCGATGACCCAGTCCTCCCGCGACCACGACCAGGAACTGACCGACGATGCCCTGCGCGCCGCCGAGTTGGAGGCCGAGGAACGCGCGGCGGCCTTCATGGAACAACAGTTGAGCGATCTCGACGGCTCCTCCGAGTCCACGGTGGCGTGAACGGCGGTGGCATGACATGAGACCGGACGACGGTGGACGCGAGCGCCAAGGGGGCATCCCCGACGGCCTGTTGGTGAGCCTGCTCGCGTTCCTCATCGGCATGACGCTGCTGGTGTGGTCGGCCACGGGCCTGGCCGCCCTGTTCTCCAAGGGCAGTTGGCCGACCGGTGTGACCTTCGCCCGCACCCCGATGGCCATGCGCCACCTGATCGCCCAGCCGCACGACATCACCGGCGCCTGGCCCCAGTCCCCACCCGCCGAGTTCTCCGGCTACGGCCTCTTCTGGGGCCTGTTCATCGGCCAGTTGATGATCCTGGTCGTCCTGACGGTGTTCGTGATGGGCACGCTGGCGAGATGGCGTGCGGTCAGGGCAAGGACCCGAGCGAAGAGCCTGGTGGTCCCGCCCTCACCGGAGCCCCACGAGGTACCGAGCCAACGCCCTGAACCGCAAGAACAGCCGCAGCCAACGGTCGTCCTGGAACAGTCAGCGCCTGCATCGGTCTCCTCAACTTCTCTGTCCAACGGTGAACAGGCGGGCGAGGGTCAACGGGTGGG
>NZ_JBXVPZ010000559.1:0-5799 GCF_057961495.1 Streptomyces sp. P5F9
ACCCACGGCTCACCCACCGCGGCCCGACTCCTCGTAGAACTCGTCCGCCTGGAAGTCCCCGTCTCCTCCGTCGGCCCGCACCGCCGGCTCGAAGACGCCTTCCTCACCCTGATCGGAGGTTCCGCATGAGCACGCTCGCCGAGCCCGTCGAGGTGGCCTCCGGCTACCGGGCCGGCCGCACCCTGCCCCTACGGGTGGAGCTGGTCCGGCAGTTGAAGCGGCGCCGCACGCTGGTCATGGGCGGCATCCTCGCCGCGCTGCCCTTCATCCTGGTCGCCGCCTTCGCGATCGGCGGCACCCCGGGCGACCGCGGCTCCCAGCTGACGCTGATGGACACAGCCACCTCGTCCGGCGCCAACTTCGCCGCGGTGAACCTGTTCGTGTCGGCGGGCTTCCTGCTGGTCGTCCCGGTCGCCCTGTTCTGCGGGGACACGGTCGCCTCGGAGGCCAGCTGGTCCTCCCTGCGCTATCTGCTCGCGGCACCCGTGCCGAGGGCCCGCCTCCTGTGGTCCAAGCTGGTCGTCGGGCTGAGCCTCAGCCTCGCCGCGATGATCCTGCTCCCGCTCGTCGCCCTCGCCGTCGGCACCGCCGCCTACGGCTGGGGCCCACTGGAGCTGCCCACCGGCGGCGCGATCGGCGCGGGCACGGCGGCCCAACGCCTGCTGGTCGTCGTGGCGTTCATCTTCGTGTCCCAACTGGTCACCGCAGGGCTCGCGTTCTGGCTCTCGACGAAGACCGACGCACCCCTGGGCGCGGTCGGCGGCGCGGTCGGCCTGACCATCGTCGGCAACGTCCTGGACGCCGTCACGGCCCTCGGCCACTGGCGCGACTTCCTGCCCGCGCACTGGCAGTTCGCGTGGGCGGACGCCGTACAGCCCCATCCGGAGTGGTCCGGCATGATCCAGGGCACGGCTGTCTCCGTTACGTACGCCATCGTGCTGTTCGCCCTGGCCTTCCGGGGTTTCGCCCGCAAGGACATCGTGTCCTAGGTCACCGGAGGATCACCCACCGGTCTTGGGCCTGCCCGGCGGATCATGCCGCAGACGCGGGGCGTGGCACGCACATCTGCGGCGTTGTCGTCGGTTGCCGACGCTCCGCGTCGACGCCCTCCTCCGCCTTGCAGCTGCACGCACCACGCCCCGCTCACCTGTGTTAGTGAGTCACCGTTGGATCCCTGCGACCTGATCCGCCGGGCAGGCCCGACCATGATCGCGACCCCTTCGAGACGCTTCCGCAACTCCCCGTCGCGCACATTCCCGCCCCCTCCGCCGTCACAGTCGCAAGAAGCCGACGTCAACGGACCGAGGGGGCACGGGAGATGAAGACCCACCAGACCCACCGAACACGACCGAGGCAGGAGCACGCGCACCACCGCCCCCGGCGACTGCGCGCCTCCCTGCTCGCCCTCACCGCCGCGAGCGGCCTGCTCCTCACCGCCTGCGGTGCGGGCGGTGGCGGCAGCTCCGGCAACTCGGACGCGGCGAACCGAACCGGCTTCCCGGCCCCGGCTCCCATCGTCACCTCCGGCGGTGCCGACAGCAGCGAGCGGGACGGCGAACAGACCGGCACCCCAGCCGAACAGCTCGCCCCGTCCCCCGACTACCTCTCCACCTTCGCCCTCGACGTCGACACCGCCTCCTACGGCTACGCCCGCCGCGTCCTCGCCGACGGCCGGCTCCCCGACCCCTCGACGATCCGCCCCGAGGAGTTCGTCAACAGCTTCCGCCAGGACTACGACCGCCCCGACGGCAACGGCTTCACGGTCACCGTCGACGGCGCCCGCACCGACAGCTCCACCTGGTCCCTCGTCCGCGTCGGCCTCGCCACCCGCACCGCCGACTCCGCCGACGAACGCCCGCCCGCCGCCCTGACGTTCGTCATCGACGTCTCCGGTTCGATGAGCGAGACGGGCCGCCTGGACCTCGCCAAGAAGTCCCTCGACGAGATGACCGACCGACTCCGCGACGACGACTCGGTCGCGCTCGTCACCTTCAGCGACGAGGCCGAGACAGTCCTCCCGATGACGCGCCTCGACGGCCACCGCGGCCAAGTCCACGACGCCATCGCCGAGTTGGAGACCCAGTCCTCCACCAACCTGGGCGCCGGCGTCGAAACCGGCTACGCCACCGCCACCGAGGGCCTGCGCGAGGGCGCCACCAACCGCGTCGTCCTCATCTCCGACGGCCTCGCCAACACCGGTGACACCAACGCCGATTCGATCCTGGAACGCATCTCGGACGAACGCCGCGACCACGGCATCACCCTCTTCGGCGTCGGCGTCGGCAGCGACTACGGCGACGCCCTGATGGAGAAACTCGCCGACAAGGGCGACGGCCACACCGCGTACGTCTCGGACGACGCCGACGCCCGCAAGGTCTTCGTCGACCAACTCCCGCGGAACATCGACCTCACCGCCCGCGACGCCAAGGCCCAGGTCGCCTTCGACCCCGAGACGGTGGCCCAGTTCCGCCTCATCGGCTACGAGGACCGCAAGGTCGCCGACGACGACTTCCGCAACGACAACGTGGACGGCGGCGAGATCGGCCCCGGCCACACCGTGACCGCCCTCTACGCCGTCCGCACCAGGCCCGGCGCCGACGGCCACCTCGCCACCGCGAGCGTCCGCTGGCTCGACCCCGACACCCGTGCCCCGCACGAGAATTCGGGCCAACTGGAGACCGACGCCCTGCACGACTCCCTGAGCAGCGCCCCGAACACCTTCCAAGTCACCGCGGTGGCCGCCTACTTCGCCGACACCCTCCGCTCACCCGAGGACAGCGCGGGCACCCTGCCCGGCAACCCCGGCCTCGGCCAACTCGCCACCCGCGCCCACACGTTGGCGGAGAAAACTGAAGACACGGACGTACGACAGCTCGCAGAGGCGATCGACGAGGCGCGCCGAACGAACTGAACCCACCGGAACCGCACAGACCCCATTGACCTTCCCCTACTTGCGAGTAGGTTGACGTCCCAGTCACCGTCGACCGGGAGTCGTCATGGGCGTACGCAAGGACTTGAAGCGGGCGCGGCAACGCACCGACCTGGCGGCCCGCACCCGGGTCGAACTCACCCGGGACGAGCGGGGCGTCGTACGGGAGGCGGGCACCCTGCCGCTCGCCGCGCGCCCGACGACCGGCAGCATTGCCGACCTCCCGTTCACCAACGCGGCGGAGGCCCCCGACACCGTGGTCCTCCGCCGCGAACAGGCCGGCACCTGGCACCCCGTCACCGCGACCGCCTTCGCCCGCGAAGTCACCGCCACCGCAAAGGGGTTGACAGCCGCAGGCCTCGAACCGGGCGGCCGGGTCGCGGTCATGTCCCGCACCCGCTACGAGTGGACGGTCCTCGACTTCGCGATCTGGGCGGCCGGCGGCCAGACGGTACCGATCTACGCCACCTCCTCCGCAGACCAAGTGGAGTGGATCGTCCGGGACTCGGGCACCCGCTTCGTCATCACGGAGACAGCCGAGAACGCCGCCACGGTCCTCGCCGGCACGGCCCGCCACCCCCAACCCCCGCGCGTCTGGCAGCTGGACGCCGGAGCCATGGCCGAACTCGCCGCGCTGGGCGAGGAGTTGCCCGACGACGAGATCACCAAGCGCCGCGCCTCCCTCACCCCCGACACGATCGCGACGATCTGCTACACCTCCGGCACCACCGGACGCCCCAAGGGCTGCGTCCTCACCCACGCGAACCTGCACGCCGAGGCCGCCAACCTGGTCGAGCTGCTGCACCCCCTCTTCACGGAGGTCACCGGCCAGGTCGCCTCGACGCTGCTGTTCCTCCCGCTCGCGCACATCATGGGCCGCACCCTCCAGATCGCCTGCCTGATGGCCCGCATCGAGATCGGCCACTGCCCGAGCATCAAGCCCGACGAACTCCGCCCGGCACTGAAGGAGTTCAGGCCCACGTTCCTGGTCGGCGTGCCGTACCTCTTCGAGAAGATCCACGACGCCGGCCGCGCGACCGCCGAGAAGATGGGCCGCGCCGCCTCCTTCGACCGCGCCGACCGCATCGCCGTCCGCTTCGGCGAGGCCTACCTGAACAAGTTCCTCGGCACCGGCAAGGGCCCCACCCCCGCCCTCTACGCCGCGTGGGCCCTCTACGACCTGCTGGTGTACCGCCGTATCCGCAAGGAACTCGGCGGCCGCCTGCGCTACGCGATCAGCGGCGGCTCCCCGCTCGACCGCGACCTCAACCTCTTCTTCTCCGCCGCGGGGATCATCGTCTACGAGGGCTACGGACTCACCGAGACCACGGCCGCCGCCACCATCGTCCCGCCGCTGCGGCCCCGCCCCGGCACGGTCGGCCTCCCGGTGCCCGGCACCACGATCCGCATCGCCGACGACGGCGAGGTGCTCATCAAGGGCGGGGTGGTCTTCGGCGCCTACTGGAACAACCCGGCGGCCACCGACGCCGTACTGCAGGACGACTGGTTCGCGACCGGCGACCTGGGCGCGCTCGACGAGGACGGCTATCTCACCATCACCGGCCGCAAGAAGGACATCCTCGTCACCAACGGCGGCAAGAACGTCTCCCCGGCCGTCCTGGAGGACCGCCTGCGCAGCCGCGCCCCGGTCGGCCAGTGCCTGGTCGTCGGCGACAACCGCCCCTTCGTCGCCGCCCTGATCACCCTCGACCCGGAAGCCCTCGCCCACTGGCTCGCGGTCCGCAAACTCCCGGCCGACACCCCGCTCGCCGAACTCGTCGAGGACCCCCGCCTGCGCGCCGACGTCCAGAAGGCCGTCGACCATGCCAACGAGGCCGTCTCCCGCGCCGAGTCCATCCGCGCCTTCGCCCTGATCGAGGGCGAGTTCACCGAGGACAACGGCCTCCTCACCCCGTCCCTGAAACTCAAACGGCACGTGGTGACGGCGGCCTACGCGGAGGACATCGAGGCCCTGTACGCGAAGCCGAAGCAGACGTGACAAAGCGGGCCGCCGAAGTGCTCGGCGGCCCGCTCTGGTGGTGCGTGGTGCTGAGGTCAGCTGCCCACGGCGCCGTTGCCCGACAGGACCGGGATGTTGTCCAGGATGTGCGACAGCGGCTCGTCGCCCTTGGCCTGGGTGGAGTTCTCGGTGCACTGCTGGTTCTGCGGGGCCGAGAGGATCGGCACGTCCTGCAGAACGGTGACCGGCACGACGCCGACGATCGAGGCGAGGTTCGCCTTGACCGGCAGGCCGACACAGGGCTTGTTCAGGGTGCCCTGGACGAGGGAGAGCTGGGGGCTCATGTCGCCCTTGGTCTCCTGGTTGCCGTACTTCTGCACGGCGCCGTTGCCCTGGGTGGTGGTGACACCGTCGTCGTTGCCGATCGCCATCGCCGGGGTGGCGACAGCGGCGGTGGCACCGGCGAGGGAGGCGGCAACAGCCGCGGTCGCCCACAGCTTCTTCATGTTCAAACCCTTTCGGAGGACGGACTCCCGTTGCGGAGCCGCGCGATGATCAACTGAGTGATGACTGGTTTGGTTGCGGCCTTTGCCCTGAATGGAGCAATAAGTCGGCTCGCGTGTAAGCAAGTTGGCTTCCTCGCGCGAGGAAGCGGCGGGTGATCCGCGGCGGGTCGCTCGGCAGGGGCTGCTGTCCGCGGGGGACCGGCGGACGGGCCGCGCGCAGCTTCCCGAACTCCTCGGCCGCCTTCCGCGCGTCCCGGCGAGGCAGGCCAACGGGCCGCCGAGAGATCGGCGGCCCGCTGTGCGCGTCCGCTGGGTCAGCTGCCCGCAGCGCCGTTGCCCGACAGGACCGGGATGTTGTCCAGGATGTGCGACAGCGGCTCGTCGCCCTTGGCCTGGGTGGAGTT
>NZ_JBXVPZ010000560.1:0-5770 GCF_057961495.1 Streptomyces sp. P5F9
GTCGCCGAGAGCGCCCCCGCGGCTCCCGCAGCCCCGGCCGCGCCCGCCGCACCGGCCTCCGCCGGTGGTCCCCGTCCGGGCCCGCGGCCCGCGCCGCGTCCGGCTCCGGCCTCGCCGGCGCCGACCACGCCCGAGTTCACCGCCCCCCCGGCGGCTCCCGCGGCTCCGGCCGCGCCTGCCTCCAACGGCGGTTCCAGTTCTGCCCCGCGTCCGGGCGCCCCGCGTCCGGCGAGCCAGGCTCCCCGTCCGGGCGGTGCCCGTCCGGCCGGTCCCGGCCAGGGTGGTCCGGCTCGTGGCGACCGTCCCGAGCGTGGTGACCGCGGCGACCGTCCCGGCGCTCCGCGTCCGGCCGGCCAGGGCGCGCGTCCCGGTGCTCGTCCGGCCGGTCCCCGTCCGGGCAACAACCCGTTCACCTCCGGTGGTTCCACCGGCATGGCGCGCCCCGGCGCGCCCCGTCCCGGGGCCCCGCGTCCCGGCGGCCAGGACCGTCCGGGCGGTGCCCCCGGTGGCGCTCCGCGTCCCCAGGGTGCCGGTCAGGGCGGTCCCCGTCCCCAGGGCGCTTCGGGCGGTGCCCGTCCGGGTGCTCCCGGCGGCGCGCGTCCGAGCCCGGGCGGCATGCCCCGCCCGCAGGGCGGCGCTCCGCGTCCCGGTGGCGGCCCCGGTGGCAACCGTCCGAACCCCGGCATGATGCCGCAGCGTCCCGCTGCGGGCAGCCCCCGTCCCGGTGGCGGCCCCGGTGGCCGTGGTCCGGGTGCCGGCGGCGGTCGTCCCGGTGGTCCCGGTGGCGGTGGCGGCGGTCGTCCCGGTGGCGGCGGCGGCTTCGCCGGTCGTCCGGGTGGCGGCGGTGGCGGTTTCGCCGGTCGTCCCGCGGGTCCCGGTGGCGGTGGCGGCGGTTTCGCCGGCCGTCCGGGTGCTCCCGCCGGTGGCGGCGGTGGCCGTCCCGGCTTCGGTGGCCGTCCCGGTGGTCCGGGTGGCCGCGGTGGCACACAGGGCGCCTTCGGTCGTCCCGGTGGTCCCGCACGTCGTGGTCGCAAGTCGAAGCGGCAGAGGCGCCAGGAGTACGAGGCCATGCAGGCCCCGTCGGTCGGCGGTGTGATGCTGCCTCGTGGCAACGGACAGTCCGTCCGTCTGTCGCGCGGTGCGTCCCTCACCGACTTCGCCGAGAAGATCAACGCCAACCCGGCGTCGCTCGTCGGCGTGATGATGAACCTCGGCGAGATGGTCACTGCCACGCAGTCCGTCTCCGACGAGACGCTGAAGCTCCTCGCGGACGAGATGAACTTCGTCCTGGAGATCGTCAGCCCGGAGGAGGAGGACCGCGAGCTCCTGGAGTCCTTCGACATCGAGTTCGGCGAGGACGAGGGTGGCGAGGAGTTCCTCGTCGCGCGTCCGCCGGTCGTGACCGTCATGGGTCACGTCGACCACGGTAAGACCCGACTGCTGGACACCATCCGCAAGACGAACGTCGTCGCGGGCGAGGCCGGCGGTATCACGCAGCACATCGGTGCGTACCAGGTCGCGACCGAGGTCAACGGCGAAGAGCGTCGCATCACCTTCATCGACACCCCGGGTCACGAGGCGTTCACCGCCATGCGTGCCCGCGGTGCCAAGTCGACCGACATCGCGATCCTCGTGGTGGCGGCCAACGACGGTGTGATGCCCCAGACGATCGAGGCGTTGAACCACGCCAAGGCGGCCGACGTGCCGATCGTGGTCGCGGTCAACAAGATCGACGTCGAGGGTGCCGACCCGACCAAGGTGCGCGGTCAGCTCACCGAGTTCGGTCTGGTGGCCGAGGAGTACGGCGGCGACACGATGTTCGTCGACATCTCCGCCAAGCAGGGCCTCAACATCGAGAGCCTGCTGGAGGCCGTGGTCCTGACCGCGGACGCCTCGCTCGACCTGCGGGCCAACCCGGAGCAGGACGCGCAGGGCATCGCGATCGAGTCCCACCTCGACCGCGGCCGCGGCGCCGTCGCGACCGTCCTGGTCCAGCGAGGCACCCTGCGGGTCGGCGACACCATGGTGGTCGGCGACGCGTACGGCCGTGTCCGCGCGATGCTCGACGACAAGGGCGACAACGTGGAAGAGGCGGGTCCCTCGACCCCGGTCCTCGTCCTCGGACTCACCAACGTCCCGGGCGCCGGCGACAACTTCCTCGTCGTCGACGAGGACCGCACGGCACGTCAGATCGCCGAGAAGCGCGCGGCGCGCGAGCGCAACGCCAACTTCGCCCGGCGTGGAGTCCGGTTCTCCCTGGAGAACCTGGACGAGGCCCTCAAGGCCGGTCTGGTGCAGGAACTCAACCTCATCATCAAGGGCGACGCGTCCGGTTCGGTGGAGGCTCTTGAGTCCTCGCTGCTCCAGCTCGACGTCGGCGACGAGGTCGACATCCGCGTCCTGCACCGCGGTGTGGGTGCGGTCACCGAGTCGGACATCGACCTGGCGACCGGCTCCGACGCGATCGTCATCGGCTTCAACGTCCGCGCTGCGGGCCGCGCGGCGCAGATGGCGGAGCGCGAGGGCGTCGACGTCCGGTACTACTCGGTGATCTACCAGGCCATCGAGGAGATCGAGGCGGCCCTCAAGGGCATGCTCAAGCCGGAGTACGAGGAGGTCGAGCTCGGCACGGCGGAGATCCGCGAGGTCTTCAAGTCGTCCAAGCTGGGCAACATCGCCGGTGTCCTGGTCCGCTCCGGAGAGGTCAAGCGCAACACCAAGGCGCGCCTCGTCCGCGACGGCAAGGTCATCGCGGAGAGCCTCACCATCTCCGGTCTGCGTCGCTTCAAGGACGACGTCACCGAGATCCGCGAAGGGTTCGAGGGCGGTATCAACCTCGGCAACTTCAACGACATCAAGGTCGACGACGTCATCGCGACGTACGAGATGCGTGAGAAGCCTCGCGGCTGATCGACACAGCACGCGATCGGGGCCGGTCGGCGGAGAGAATTTCCGTCGATCGGCCCCGGCCGTTGCGTGTACGGTTCCAGTATCGGCGTCCAAGACCGGCGCCCATACCCCGAACCGGCGGGACATCCGGACACACATGTATGTGGGGACTCTGTCCTTCGACCTGCTCCTCGGCGACGTCCACTCGCTGAAGGAGAAACGGTCTCTCGTCCGTCCGATCGTGGCCGAACTCCAGCGCAAGTACGCGGTGAGCGCGGCCGAGACGGGCAGTCAGGACCTCCATCGCAGGGCCGAGATCGGGCTCGCGGTGGTCTCCGGGGACACGGGACACCTCACCGACGTACTGGACCGCTGCGAGCGACTCGTCGCCGCGCGGCCCGAGGTGGAACTGCTCTCCGTTCGACGCAGACTCCACAGCGACGAAGACTGAAGCCGGACGAAGACCGTAACCAGACGAAGACTGAAGCAAGCGGCAAGACGTAGTTGCAGCACGACGTAGTTACTAAGGAGACGGACCAGTGGCCGACAACGCGCGTGCCAAGAGGCTGGCGGACCTCATCCGAGAGGTGGTGGCCCAGAAGCTGCAGCGCGGCATCAAGGACCCGCGGCTCGGCACCCACGTCACCATCACGGACACCCGCGTCACGGGTGACCTCCGGGAGGCGACCGTCTTCTACACGGTCTACGGCGACGACGAGACGCGAGCCGAGGCGGCAGCCGGTCTGGAGAGCGCCCGGGGCGTCCTGCGCTCCGCGGTCGGCGCCGCGGCCGGCGTGAAGTTCACGCCCACCCTCACCTTCGTCGCGGACGCCCTCCCGGACACCGCCAAGACCATCGAGGACCTCCTCGACAAGGCACGGCAGTCCGACGAGAAGGTCCGCGAGGTCTCGGCGGGCGCCGCCTACGCGGGCGACGCGGACCCGTACAAGAAGCCCGGCGAGGACGACGAGGACGACGCCTCCGAATGACCGAGAAACCCCGGACGCCCGACGGCCTTGTCATCGTGGACAAGCCGTCGGGCTTCACCTCGCACGACGTGGTCGCCAAGATGCGCGGCATCGCCCGCACCCGCCGCGTCGGGCACGCAGGCACCCTCGACCCCATGGCCACGGGCGTGCTCGTCCTCGGTGTCGAGAAGGCGACAAAGCTCCTGGGCCATCTCGCCCTCACGGAGAAGGAGTACCTGGGCACGATCCGCCTGGGCCAGAGCACCCTCACCGACGACGCCGAGGGCGAGATCACGGGGTCGACAGACGCCTCGAAGGTCACCCGGGACGCCGTCGACGCCGGGATCGCCAAGCTCAGCGGCGAGATCATGCAGGTCCCGTCCAAGGTCAGCGCCATCAAGATCGACGGCGTGCGCTCGTACAAACGGGCCCGCGACGGCGAGGACTTCGAGATCCCCGCCCGTCCCGTCACCATCTCCTCCTTCGCGGTCCACGACGTCCGGGACGCCGTGGCCGAGGACGGCACCCCCGTCCTGGACCTGGTGGTCTCGGTGGTCTGCTCGTCCGGCACCTACATCCGGGCCCTGGCCCGCGACCTGGGCGAGGACCTCGGCGTGGGCGGCCATCTGACCGCCCTGCGCCGCACCCGCGTCGGCCCGTACAAGCTGGACACGGCCAAGACCCTGGACCAGCTCCAGGAGGAGCTGACCGTGATGCCGATCGCCGAAGCCGCCGAGGCCGCGTTCCCGCGCTGGTCCGTGGACAGCAGGCGGGCGAAGCTGCTGCTCAACGGTGTCCGCCTGGACATCCCCGAGGAGTACACGGGCGCCGGCGCGGTCGGCGTCTTCGATCCCGAGGGCCGCTTCCTGGCGCTCGTGGAGGAACAGAAGGGCAAGGCGAAGAGCCTCGCGGTCTTCGCCTGAGGAAAGCTCCCCGGGCGGGGCGGGATCTCAAGTCCCGCCCGTGGAGCGGCGGTCACGGGGTCTACGTTCCCGCCGCTCCACGGTCCCCCCTCGGTTCCCCCACCCCTAGGGTGTATCCAACCCTCCGCTTCTATTCACCCGTCCGGGCAGGCGCTCGGAGTGAACCGAGGGAGCGGAAGGGGGCGCGTTCACCACGCGATCTGTCCCGCTGATCACGCCACGCCTACCGTCGAACACAGGGCATGGGTACGCGGGGAGGTTCGACCATGGCGGGACGTGGCCCGCGGACGGGCGGCGGCCGACGGACGCGGGAAGACGTACGGGCGGAGCGATCAACGCGGGCTGCCATGTCGGCTGTTGATGTTGATGACGCGCCAGGTGCCGCGCCCGCTGCCGGTGATGAGTCCTTGGTACGCATCCGCGACCTCGCCGGGCGCCCGCGCGGAACCGGCTTCGTCGCCGACCACCACGGCACGGTGATCACCAGCCACGAGGCGGTCGACGGACTGCCTCGCCTGGTCCTGCACGCCGCCGGCGACCGCACCTGCCTCGTGACCGCCGACGCGGTGACCCCCCTGCCCGCCCTCGATCTCGCCCTCGTCCGCACCGAGGGCCTCGGCGTGGACCCGCTCCCCGTCACCGTCCGGGACCGCGTGGAGACCGGCACCTACGTACGCGTCGCCGCGGACCGCTGGCGCGAGGCCCGCCTCCTGGGCGCGACCTCCGTGACCTACACGGCCACCGACCGCTTCCATCTCCTCGACGACGCCCTGGAGTTGGCGATCGGCACGGCGGGGCGGGACGCGCTGCGGTTGGGCGGGGGAGCGGCCGGGGGACCGGTTCTCGACGCGGTGACCGGCGCGGTGATCGGTGTCCTCGGCACGGCGTTGCAGTCCGGGCAACGGGACACGGGGTTCGCGGTGCCGCTGCGACAAGTCGGGGGTGGGGAGGGGCTGTTGGGCGACCTCCTCGCACGGAATTCGGCGACCG
>NZ_JBXVPZ010000561.1:0-5764 GCF_057961495.1 Streptomyces sp. P5F9
GTCGTACGCGTAGGGGACGGAGTCCGGGTCGTACGGGGTGTACGGGGCGGCGTCAGGGTCGTACGGGGTGTACGGGGCGGGTGACGAATGCACATCATCCGGGCGGTGCGAATCATGCGGAGGGTACGGGTCGTGGGACATCCCGTGCTCCTTGCGAGGCTCGGGTCCGTGGCGGCGGACCGCAGGGAGTGGGCGGCGCGAGCCACGCACGTTACTCGCCGGTTAGGTGGTGTGGGTGGTTTTCGCCGAACTGGGCGGTCGGTAGGCGCCGCCGCGTCAACACCCGCTGACCTCGGGTGTTTCCGGGACTGCCCAACTCGGGCCCGCTCACTGCTCCTTGAGGACCGGGAACCGTCGCGGTGCCAGGAACAGCAGCACCAGGAAGGCCACCGCCGCCGCGCACCCCGCGCCGATGTACACCGCGTGCACCGCGTCCGCGATCGCCCGCCGGGTCGCCTCGGGGACCGCGCCACCGTCGAGGCCGCGCGTGACCGAGTCCAGGTCGCTCGCGCCGCCCAGCCGGGACGCCAGCACCCCGTTGGCGACCGCCCCGAAGACGGACGCGCCGATCGTCTGGCCGGTCTGGCGGCAGAAGAGGACGGACGCGGTCGTCACGCCCCGCTCCTCCCATCCGACCGTCGACTGCACCCCGACGATCAGCGGGAGTTGGAAGAGTCCGAGGGCCGCGCCGAGCAGCAGCATCAGCACCATCGGCTGCCAGGCCGCGCCCGGATACGGCAGGAACGGGAACGCGAACAGGATCAGCGTCGCCGTCCCGATCCCGAGCATCGCCGTGTTGCGGAAACCGATCCGCCGGTACACGTGCTGGCTCAGCGCGGCCGACACCGGCCAGCTCAACGTCCAGACGGACAGCACGAATCCGGCCGCCACGGGTGCCAGCCCGAGCACGGATTGCGCATACGTAGGCAGGAACACACTCGGTGCAACCATCAGCAACCCCAGTGCGCCCAGGGCCAGATTGACGGCCGCGATCGTACGGCGCCGCCACACCCACCCCGGGATGATGGGCTCGGCCGCCCGCCGTTCGATCGCGACCACCACTCCGGCCAGCGCAAGTCCCGTACCGAACAAGGCCATTGAGGGTGCCGAGAGCCAGTCCCACGCGACCCCGCCCTGCACCAGCGCCGTGATCAGCACGCCTCCGCACGCGAACACGGCCAGCGCGCCCGCCCAGTCGATGCCGGGGCGGGAGGCGCGGGCGCGTTCCGGTTCGTGGAGGTGGCGGACGATCAGCCACAACGCCACTGCCCCGACAGGGAGGTTGACGAGGAAGATCCACCGCCAGCCCGCGTACGCGGCGAGCAGTCCGCCCACACCCGGGCCCGCGACCGCCGACACCGCCCACACCGTGGACAACTTCGACTGGATCTTCGGGCGTTCCTTCAACGGGTACAGATCGGCGGCGAGTGTCTGGACCGTGCCCTGCAACGCCCCGCCGCCCAGGCCCTGTACGACCCGGAACGCGATCAGCGCGCCCATGTTCCAGGCCACCGCGCACAGCAGCGAACCGGCGAGGAAGACCGCCGCCCCGACGATCAGCACCGGCTTGCGGCCGAAGGTGTCGGAGAGCTTGCCGTAGACGGGCAGGGTGACCGTCACGGCCAGCAGATAGCCGGAGAACAGCCAGGAGAAGACGGAGAAGCCGCCGAGGTCACCGACGATCTGCGGTACGGCGGTCGAGACGATGGTGGAGTCGAGGGCGGCCAGGGCCATCGCGAGCATGAGCGCCGCGACGACCGCGCGCTTGCGCAGGCCGGGAGGGGCCGGCGGGAGCTGCTCGGGAGGCGTCGGCGTGAGTTGGTCGGGAGGCGTCGGCGTGGGCTGCTCGGCCGCCTCGGTTCGTATCTCGGTGTCGCTGTCCCTGTCCCCCTGGTCCACAGGAATCCTTTCCCCTTGCATCTATCTGCCGCGCACCAGCTTCTCACTTGAGCCTCACGTAGCGGCAGGGTGAAAGCTGAGCGGGCCGGGGGGTGGACCGAACCCCGAGAACGGCTCCACCCGTCGGTGGAGAGCCCCTAGGGGTCTCTCCGTACTACGGCCCGGGGAGGGTTCGTCCCGGCGGAGGAGGAGAAGGGCGGGAGGTCGTCCTTAACCTGGCTTTATGCCGCTGGGGGGCGGCAGGCCGAACCCAGGAGGGTGGGGTTTTCCCCCGGGAAAGACTGCGCTGAGCACCAGCGCGCCGGACCCCCTCCCGCCGACAGAATCATCGTCGTAACCAGTTGAAACGCATCGACCGGGCACCGGCACGCTCTGCCGCCGACCGACTTAGGAGACATACCGTGACATCGGCTGTGACCATTCCCAGGCACGGGGGCACTGGAGGGCGTACGGCCGTTGCCGCGCGAGCGCGGCAGGTCGTCAAGGCGTACGGGGCCGGGGAGACCCGCGTCGTCGCCCTCGACCATGTCGACGTGGACATCGCCCGCGGCCAGTTCACCGCGATCATGGGCCCCTCGGGGTCCGGCAAGTCCACGCTCATGCACTGCCTCGCCGGACTCGACACCGTGACCTCCGGGCAGATCTACCTGGACGAGACCGAGATCACCGGCCTCAAGGACAAGAAGCTCACCCAACTGCGCCGGGACCGGATCGGCTTCATCTTCCAGGCGTACAACCTGCTGCCGACGCTGAACGCGCTGGAGAACATCACCCTCCCCATGGACATAGCCGGCCGCAAGCCCGACAAGGGGTGGCTGGCGCAGGTCGTGGAGACGGTCGGGCTCTCCAGCCGGCTCAAGCACCGGCCCAACCAGCTCTCCGGCGGTCAGCAGCAACGCGTCGCCGTGGCAAGGGCGTTGGCGGCCCGCCCCGAGATCATCTTCGGTGACGAGCCGACCGGAAACCTCGACTCCCGTGCGGGAGCAGAGGTGTTGGGCTTCCTGCGCCGGTCCGTGGACGACCTGGGCCAGACCATCGTGATCGTCACCCACGACCCGGTGGCCGCCTCGTACGCGGACCGCGTCCTGTATCTCGCGGACGGCCGGATCGTCGACGAGATGTTCAAGCCGACCGCGGACGCCGTCCTCGACCGCATGAAGGACTTCGACGCGCGGGGGCGTACCTCATGACTGTCATGAAGACCTCGATGCGCAACTTCTTCGCGCACAAAGGGCGGATGGCGCTCTCCGCGATAGCCGTACTGCTGTCGGTGGCCTTCGTGTGCGGCACGCTGGTGTTCACCGACACGATGAACACGACGTTCGACAAGCTCTTCGCGGCCACCGCGTCCGACGTGACGGTCATGCCAAAGGCGGCCAAGAGCGACGGCAGCACCCCGCAGAACGGACTGCCCGAGTCGCTGCCGGCCTCCACGGTCGCGCAGGTGGCGAAGGCCCAGGGCGTCAAGTCCGTCGAGGGCGCGGTCAGTTCGATGAACGTGACCGTCGTGAACAGCGCCAACAAGAACATGGGGTCCTCGACCGGCGCGCCCACCATCGCGGGCAACTGGACGAAGAACGACCTGCGTTCGATGGAGATCACCTCCGGCCACGCCCCGCGCGGCCCGACCGAGACGATGGTCGACGCCGACACCGCCGACAAGCACCACCTGAAGCTGGGCGACTCGCTGCGCACGATCTCGCAGACCGGTGACTTCACCGCGCGGATCGTCGGCATCGCCACCTTCAAGGTGACCAACCCCGGTGCGGCCGTCGTCTACTTCGACACCGCCACCGCGCAGCGTGAACTCCTGGGCGCCACCGGCCGGTTCACCCAGCTCGGCGTCACCGCCGCGAGCGGTGTGACGGACACTCAGCTCAAGCAGAACGTGGCACAGACCCTCGCCTCGTCGGGCACGTACAAGATCCAGACCGCCAAGGAGAACGCCGACGAGAACCGCAAGGGCGTCGGCCAGTTCATGAACGTCATCAAGTACGCCATGCTCGGCTTCGCCGGGATCGCGTTCCTGGTGGGCATCTTCCTGATCATCAACACCTTCTCGATGCTGGTCGCCCAACGGACCCGCGAAATAGGCCTGATGAGGGCGGTCGGCTCGTCCCGCGGACAGGTCAACCGCTCGGTGCTGGTCGAGGCGACCCTGCTCGGGATCGTCGGCTCGATCCTCGGTGTCGGCGCCGGTGTCGGGATCGCCGTAGGCCTGATGAAGCTGATGAGCGCGGCGGGCATGGACCTGTCGACCCGGGACCTGACGGTGAAGTGGACCACCCCGGTGCTCGGCCTGCTCCTCGGCGTGATCGTCACCATCCTCGCCGCCTACCTCCCGGCCCGCCGGGCCGGCAAGGTCTCCCCGATGGCCGCGCTGCGCGACGCCGGTACACCGGCCGACGGCAAGGCCGGCTGGGTGCGCGGTCTGATCGGACTGGTCCTGACCGGCGCAGGTGTCGCCGCCCTGTTCGCGGCGGCCACCGCCAAGAAGGCGACGGACGGTTCGCTGGTACTGGGGGCGGGTGTCGTACTGTCCCTGATCGGCTTCGTCATCATCGGCCCGCTGCTCGCCAACGGGGTCGTACGGGTCATCAGCGTCGTACTCCTGCGGGCCTTCGGGCCGGTGGGGCGCCTGGCCGAACGCAACGCGCTCCGCAACCCCAGGCGTACGGGTGCTACGGGTGCGGCCCTGATGATCGGCCTCGCGCTGGTCGCCTGCCTCTCGGTGGTCGGTTCGTCGATGGTGGCCTCGGCCACGAGTGAACTCGACAAGTCCGTCGGCGCCGACTTCATCGTCCAGGGCAACCAGCGGATCGTGCCGCAGGCGGAGAAGGCGATGGAGAAGTCGCCGGACCTCGTCCACGTCACCCGCTACAAGGACATCGACGCCACCCTCACCTCGCCCGACGGCCAGAAGGACACCGACGGCATCACCGCCGCCGACCCGTCCTACGCCCAGGACCTGCGCCGCGCCACCACGGCCGGCGACCTGTCCGCCGCCTACGGCACCAACGCGATGTCAGTCGGGTCCAAGTACGCCAAGAAGCACGGCGTCCACGTCGGCGACACGATCAACGTCGCCTTCAAGGGCGGCGAGACGGCGAAGCTGAAGGTCGCGGCGATCACGGACGACGACGTGGCCATCGACCAGGGCGCGCGCTACACGAGCATCGCGACCATGCAGAAGTACCTCCCCGCGAACAAGGTCCCGCCGAACGAGATCATGTTCGCCAAGGCCAAGGACGGCCAGGAGAAGCAGGCGTACGCGGCCCTGAAGAAGGCCATGGCCCCCTACCCGCAGTACCAGGTGCGCGACCAGACCGACTACAAGCAGGAACTGAAGGACCAGATCGGCCAGCTCCTCAACATGGTCTACGGCCTGCTCGCCCTCGCGATCATCGTGGCGGTCCTGGGTGTCGTGAACACCCTCGCCCTGTCGGTCGTCGAGCGGACCCGGGAGATCGGCCTCATGCGAGCGATCGGCATGTCCCGCCGGCAGCTCCGCCGGATGATCCGCATGGAGTCGGTCGTGATCGCCCTCTTCGGAGCGCTGCTCGGCCTGGGGCTCGGGATGGGCTGGGGCGCGACCGCCCAGCAGCTGCTCGCCCTTGAGGGGCTGAAGGTCCTGGAGATCCCCTGGGGCACGATCATCGCGGTCTTCATCGGATCGGCGTTCGTGGGACTGTTCGCCGCCTTGATCCCGGCGTTCCGGGCGGGACGGATGAACGTCCTGAACGCGATCGCCACGGAGTAGCCGACCGAGCCACTGCCCAACGGGGGAACGGGGGAACGGGGGCAGGCCCGGCGCCGAGAAGTCACGGGGGACTTCTCGGCGCCGGGTTTGTTTGTTGTCCTTGGG
>NZ_JBXVPZ010000562.1:0-5750 GCF_057961495.1 Streptomyces sp. P5F9
CCGCCGACCCGCTCGTCGAGGCCCCCGCCCACCGCACCTTCCAGGCGATCGACCACTGCGTCGGCAACGTCGAACTCGGCCACATGAACGAGTGGGTCGGCTTCTACAACAAGGTCATGGGCTTCACGAACATGAAGGAGTTCGTGGGCGACGACATCGCGACCGAGTACAGCGCCCTGATGTCGAAGGTCGTCGCCGACGGCACGCTCAAGGTCAAGTTCCCGATCAACGAACCCGCCGTGGCCAAGAAGAAGTCCCAGATCGACGAGTACCTGGAGTTCTACGGCGGCGCGGGCGTCCAGCACATCGCGCTCAACACCAACGACATCGTGCAGACGGTACGGACCATGCGCGCGGCCGGGGTGAAGTTCCTGGACACCCCCGACTCCTACTACGACACCCTCGGCGAGTGGGTCGGCGACACCCGTGTCCCCGTCGACACCCTGCGCGAGCTGAAGATCCTCGCCGACCGCGACGAGGACGGATACCTTCTCCAGATCTTCACCAAGCCGGTCCAGGACCGTCCTACGGTGTTCTTCGAACTCATCGAGCGGCACGGCTCGATGGGCTTCGGCAAGGGCAACTTCAAGGCGCTGTTCGAGGCGATCGAGCGGGAGCAGGAGAAGCGGGGCAACCTGTAACGCACGGGTCCCGCAAGGGACTTGGGAGGACCGTGGCCGTCGCGCCGATCGACCTGACCGCACCGGCGGCACGCTGGCTGTGGCAGAAGGGCACCCTGCACGAGCCCACGGTCCTCCAGTCGTTCGCCCTCGACGAGGTCCACCAGCGCCTGTACGTCCTCCAGTTGAGAACAGGCGGCGCCGACGCCGGCAACCTCTGCCTCAACCAGCTCGACTACACGGGCAAGGCGCTCGGCCACATGCACCTCCAGGGCTTCGGGCACGGCGTCAGCATGGGCGTGCAGAACATCTCCGACGGCGATGTGTGGATCTGGACCGAGGCAGCCGCGAAGGCCGGTTCCGGCGGTGCCTACGGCCAGGCCGTCACCCGCTTCCACTTCGCCGACGGCGCCACCCGCACGTCCGCCGACGTGGCCGTCCGCAAGCCGATCGCGAACTCCACCAACAACCAGCCCACGGTCTGCATGAGGTCGAAGCGCATAGCGATCCGCTACCGCTTGGCCAACCAACCCCGTTACCGGGTCTGGGACTTGGACGCCTTCGTCGCCCGCGACTACTCCACTCCCGTCGCCGACATCGCCCAGACCGGTGCCCACCCGGACCCGTCGATCCCCTTCCAGGGCTACGCCCTCGACGGCGACTACCTATACCAACTCGCGGGCTCCGCCTACGACTCCACCACCAACCCGCCCGCGAAACACGGCAACACCTACGTCTCCTGCCTCGACATCCGCACCGGCGAACTGGTCCAGCGCTCCCGCACGGAGGCCGCCTACACCCTCACCCACCGCGAACCGGAGGGCCTCGCCGTCCGCACCAAGCCCAGCACCCGCCTGTGCATCGGGTTCGCGTCCGGGGAGGCGGGCGCTCGGGAGTTCTCCCTCTGCTACAAGCCGTAGCCGTCGCCGCAGTTGTCCGCGAGAGCCCTCAACTCGTCTTCTCCTGCGGCTCCTTGTCCGTCGGCAGTGGATCGTTGGGCGGCTCGCCCAGCGCCGCCAACGCCGCCTGCGCCAGCGGCACCCGCAGCGGTGAGAAGTACGGGTTGATCTGCAACGCCTCCTGGAGATGCCGTCGCGCGGACGCGAACTTCTCCAACTCCTTCTCGATCATGCCCCGGTGGAACGCGTACAGCGCGTCCCGCACCCCGCCCCCGTGCACCTTGTCCGTCGCCGCCGACGCGAACTTCAGCGCCTCCTCGTCCTGCCCGGCCTTGTGCAACGCCCACCCGAGCGCGTCGGCCACCGGGATGCCCGGCTGGCGGGTCCACTCGGCCCGCAGCCGCCGTACGGCGTCCTGGGCGTCTCCGTGGTCCGCCTCGAACACGCCGAGGACCAACTCGTCGTCGACCCCGGCCGCCGCGTCCTTGGCGGCGAGGGCGCGCAGCGTGTCGTACTGCACGCGGGCCGCCTGCGCGAGCCCCAGCGACTCGTACAACTCGCCCAGTTCCAGGGCGTATTGCGGGGTCGGCTGCTTGGCGAGGGCGACCTGGTAGGCGTTCAGGGCCTCCGAGGTGCGGCCCAGTGCCGCGAGCGCGCGCCCCTCACCGGCGAGCGCCTCCCGCTGGTCGGGGTCCAGTCGTACGGCCGCCTCGAAGTGCCGTAGCGCGACCTCGCGGTCCCCGCGTTCCCAGGCCAGCTCACCGGCGTGCTGCAGCCAGGCCGCCTGCTCCGCCGGGGCGGTGGCCTTCGCCGCCGCGTCGGCGAGCTGGGCGGCGGCGTCCTCGCGCCAGCCGCGGTCGCGGTAGACGGCGGCGGCCCGCGCCATCACGGCGGGGCCGGTGTGCAGCTCCAGCAGTTTTTCGAGGGTGCGCTGTGTCGCCTTGTAGTCGCCGAGCCCGGTGTACGCGTCGATCAGCAGCGGATACGTCGTCCACCGTCTCGGCGCCGCCTTCACCGCGGCCTCGCCCCAGGTGCGCGCCGCGCGGAAGTCGCGCCGTTCGTTCGCGAGGGCCGCCAGGCCGTCCATCGCGACGGCGTTCGCGTCGTTGCCCTTCGCGCGCACCTTCAGCGCGGTACGGAGCGCCTCCTCGGCCTTCGGGTAGTACAGGGTGTCCCCGGTCCGCCGCCCCTGCTCCACATAGGCCGAGCCGAGCACCGCCCACGACCGCGCGTCCCGCGGATGGACCCGCACCCGCGTCTCACGGTCGCCGATCAGCGCGGCGAGGTCCGGCAGCGCGGCCGGCACCCCAGCGGTGACCGCGCTCAGCGCCTGCGCCTTGGGCCCCGGAGCGGGTGGCGGCGCGGGGCGCGGCTCCTCGGGCAGCAGCCACAGCAGCCCGCCCACCACGGCGCACCCGGCGACCGTGGCGATCAGTACCCGGCGCGGAACGGGGGAGCGGCGCCGGGGCGCCTCCGCCACCAGGGACGTACCGGGGGCCCGCTGTTCGTTCTCCATGGCGCTCACTGTGCGTCAGTACGACGACCACATCCCGGCACCCAAAGCCACGCGCGGACGGGGTTCACACCGATGGCCGCGAGTGCGACGCTGTGATCATGAGCCGTATCGAAGCGCCTCGCGACCAGGACACCGGGACCCTCGTCGACCGGCTGCTGGCCGGGCTGCCCGCCGAGGCCGTCCTCACCGACCCGGACGTCACGGACTCGTACGCCAACGACATGGCGAGCTTCTGCCCGTCCGGCACGCCCGCCGTCGTCGTGCTGCCGCGCACGGTCGAGCAGGTCCAGCACGTCATGCGCGTCGCCACCGAACTGCGCCTCCCGGTCGTCCCGCAGGGCGCCCGCACGGGCCTGTCCGGCGCGGCCAACGCCTCCGAGGGCTGCATCGTGCTGTCCCTCGTCAAGATGGACCGCATCCTGGAGATCAGCCCGGTCGACCGCATCGCGGTCGTCGAGCCGGGTGTCATCAACGCGAACCTCTCCCGCGCGGTCAACGAACACGGCCTCTACTACCCGCCGGATCCCTCCAGCTGGGAGATGTGCACGATCGGCGGCAACATCGGCACCGCGTCCGGCGGGCTGTGCTGCGTGAAGTACGGGGTGACGGCCGAGTACGTCCTCGGCCTGGACGTCGTCCTCGCCGACGGACGGCTGATGAGCACCGGCCGGCGTACGGCCAAAGGGGTCGCCGGGTACGACCTGACCCGGCTGTTCGTCGGCTCGGAGGGCTCGCTCGGCATCGTCGTCAAGGCGATCCTGGCGCTGAAGCCGCAGCCGCCCGGGCAGCTCGTGCTGGCCGCCGAGTTCGGGTCCGCGGCGGCCGCGTGCGACGCCGTGTGCCGGATCATGGCGGGCGGTCACGTGCCGTCCCTCCTCGAACTGATGGACCGTACGACCGTCAAGGCCGTCAACGACCTGGCGCACATGGGACTGCCCGAGAGCACCGAGGCGTTGCTGCTGGCGGCCTTCGACACGCTGGACCCGGCCGCCGACCTGGCCGCCGTAGGAGCCCTGTGCGAGGCGGCCGGAGCCACCCAGGTCGTCCCCGCCGAGGACGCCGCCGAGTCCGAACTGCTGCTCCAGGCGCGGCGGTTGTCGCTCACCGCGCTGGAGGCGGTCAAGGGCACGACGATGATCGACGACGTGTGCGTGCCCCGCTCGCGGCTCGGCGAGATGCTCGAAGGGGTGGAACGGATCGGTGAGAAGTACCGGCTGACGATCGGCGTCTGCGCGCACGCCGGCGACGGCAACACGCACCCCACCGTCTGCTTCGACGCCCAGGACGCCGACGAGTCCCGGCGCGCCCGCGAGTCCTTCGACGAGATCATGGCCCTCGGCCTGGAACTCGGCGGCACCATCACCGGCGAACACGGCGTCGGCGTCCTGAAGAAGGAGTGGCTGGCCCGTGAGATCGGCCCGGTGGGCGTCGAGATGCAGCGGGCGGTCAAGGCGGCCTTCGACCCGCTGGGGATCCTCAACCCGGGCAAGTTGTTCTGACGGCGGGGGCCGGGCACCCCTTCCCGGCAGAATGTGACACTTGGGGGGTGGAGTGTCACATTTCCTGAACTCACTCCCCGTCCCGCGACTCGTCCGACGGCCACGGGTCGCGCAGCCACAGATCGTCGGCCGGGGTCGGTGCGAGCAGCTCGGCCAGGCCGTCGTCGATGCCGAGCTGCTCAGCCTCAGAGCCCGGAGGGACCACCCGCAGAGTGCGCTCCAGCCACGCCGACACCTGGGCGGCGGGGGCCTCCAGCAGGGCGTCCCCATCGGGTGAACTCAGCGCCATCAGGACGACACTGCGCCGCTCCACCTTCGTCGGCCACACCCGCACGTCCCCGTGCCCGCACGGCCGGAACACCCCCTCGACGAGCAGTTCGCGGGCGAACGTCCAGTGCACGGGGTGCTCGGAGTTGATGTGGAAGGAGATGTGGACGGCGTACGGGTCGTCGGTGCGGTAGCTCAGCCGGGCCGGGACCGGAATACTGCGCTCCGGCGACAGGATGAGTTTGAGCTCCAACTCCCGCTCTACGACTGTGTGCATGACGTGTGTCTCCTCTCGCTGACCGGGCCCAGCGGTGGGCCCGTACGAGTGGAGAGGGCGTGCGGGCCGAAGCATTACGCGAGTTCGGGAATCTTTTTTTCCGCGAGGCGTCACGAAGGCTTCGCGGGGCTTCGGGGCGTGTGGACTCCGTGCACGAGGTTGCCCGGAAAGGGGTGGGTCCGACGGGACGGGCAGTGGCGGTCGCACGGGTCTGATAGATGTGGACACCCCCATTTGACCTCCGAGCAGATACGGGACGACGGACATGAGCGCCCCAACCCCGGCACCCGGTGACGACAGCCCCCGCGAGGGGTACTACCCGGACCCGTCCATTCCTGGCTATGTCCGGTACTGGAACGGCGCGGCCTGGGTGCCCGGCACCAGCCGCCCGGCGCCCTCGGACGGCCTGCCGCCAGGCGCGCCGGGTGCGTCCGTCGAGGAGACCGGGCCGCACTTCTTCGACGAGGACCCGGCACCGGACGGCCAGGTGAGCCCGGCTCAGGCCCAGCACGGCAGCCGCCCCGAGCCCGCGGCGGCGTGGGGCGCGGACCGCGCCCACCAGAGCGGCTTCGGCGGCGACCAGGACCGCCGCGTCTCCTGGGGCTCCCCGGACCCCAGAACAGGCGCGGACCCGAGAGTGCCTGCGGACACCCCGGCGCCGGTCCCCCCGGA
>NZ_JBXVPZ010000563.1:0-5721 GCF_057961495.1 Streptomyces sp. P5F9
GTCACCCTCACCACCGACATCGGCACCCGCCCCACCCCGGCCGTCGAGACCATCGCCTACTTCTGCGCCGCCGAACTCCTCGCCAACGCCACGAAACACGCCCACGCCACGGCAGCCGTCGTCGACGTCACCGCCCGTGACGGCCTCCTGCGCCTGCGCGTCACCGACGACGGACAGGGCGGCGCGACGATCGGCGCGGGCTCCGGCCTGACCGGCCTGCTGGCCCGGGTCCGCACGGTCGACGGCACACTGACCTGCGACAGCCCGCACGGAGGCCCTACGGTGGTCACGGTCGAACTGCCCCACACGTGACCCCACCCGTAACCCCATCCGTGACCCCACACCTGAGCGGACCCGATCGGAGCGGCATGCGCGTCGTCATCGCCGAGGACTCGGCCCTGCTGCGCGACGGCCTGGTCCAGTTGCTCCAGCTACGGGACGTGGAAGTCGCCGCGGCGGTGGGCGACGCCGAAGCGCTCCTCACCGCGGTGGCGACACACGCCCCGGACGTCGCCGTCGTAGACATCCGCCTCCCGCCCACCCAGACGGACGAAGGCGTACGCGCGGCCGTACAACTACGCGACCGGCACCCCGCGACCGGCGTCCTGCTGTTCTCGCAGTACGTCGAGACGACCCACGCGGCCCAACTCCTGGGCAATCCCGCCGGGTTCGGGTACCTCCTCAAGGAACGGGTCGTAGACATCGGGGAGTTCGTCGGTGCGCTGGAACGCGTCGCGGCCGGCGGCACCGCACTCGACCCCGAGGTGGTCGCCCAACTCTTCGGCGCCGCACGCCGATCCACCGCCCTCGACACCCTCACCCCACGCGAGCGCGAGGTCCTCGCCCTGATGGCGGAGGGCCGTACGAACCACGCGATCGCCACCGCGTCCACGGTCTCGGAACGAGCCGTGGAGAAGCACGTGGCCAACATCTTCGCGAAGCTCGACCTGCCGCCCTCGGAGACGGGAAACCGCCGCGTACTCGCCGTACTCCGCTACCTCGAAACCGGCCGCTGAAGCCTGCTGAAGCCCCTGAAGCTCACCACCCCCTCAAATACATGGACGGCACACGCACCCCGTCCATAGGGTCATGATCATGCCCGACATACCGCTGACCATGGTCGCCGTCCTCTGCCTCACCGCCCTCGCGGCCGGCTGGATCGACGCCGTGGTGGGCGGCGGCGGACTCCTCCTGCTGCCGGTGCTCCTGCTCGGCCTGCCCGCCGGCACCCCGGCCGCCACGGCACTCGGCACCAACAAGGCCGTAGCGATCGTCGGCACGTCCGGGGCGGCGGTAACGTACGCCCGCAAGGCACCCGTGAACGTCGGCCTCGCCGTACGCATCGGCCTCGCGGCACTCGCCGGCTCCTCCGCCGGTGCCTTCTTCGCGGCCGGCATGAGCACCGACGTACTCAAGCCCGTGATCATGGTCGTCCTGCTCGCGGTAGCCACCTTCGTGATCCTCCGCCCGGCCTTCGGCACGGCCCCCGCCCCCGGCCCGGCCACCCGCCGCCAGATCCTCGCGGCGATCGGCCTCGCGGGCCTGGGCATCGGTTTCTACGACGGGCTCGTGGGCCCCGGCACCGGTACGTTCCTGGTTCTCGCGCTCACCGCCGTGCTCCACCTCGACCTGGTGACCGCCTCGGCCACCGCGAAGATCGTCAACTGCTGCACCAACGCGGGCGCCCTCGCGATGTTCGCCTGGCAGGGCACCGTCCTGTGGCAACTCGCCGCGCTGATGGCGGTGTTCAACCTCGCGGGCGGCATGCTGGGCGCGCACGCGGCACTGAAGCAGGGCAGCGGTTTCGTGCGGGTCGTCCTGCTGACGGTGGTGTTCGGGCTGGTGGCGAACTTGGCGTACCAGCAGTGGCCGGCCTGAAAACGCCCCCAACTACCCGTGCCCCAAAGGGGCGCGGGGCTGTGTCGATGTGCGGCTTCGCCGCGTGGGCGCGACCAGCCACGACGGACCCGCAGACGACGCCCGACCGCCCCTACCGACTCCCGCTCAGGTGCGCGAAGACGACAACGTTCCCCTGGTACCCCGTCGCCCGCGAGTACCCGCCCCCACACGTGATCACCCTCAACTCGGGCCGCCGCGCGGCCCCGTACACCTTCTGATCGGGGAAGCGGCTCGCCTGATACACCTCGACGGCGTCCACCGTGAACAGCGCGACGCTCCCGTCCAGCCGGTCCAGCTCGATGGTGTTGCCCTTCTTCAGGGCGCCGAGGTCGTAGAAGACGGCGGGCCCGTCGGCGTTGTCGACATGGCCCGCGACGACCGCCGTGCCGGTCTCACCCGGGGTGGTCCCGGCCTCGTACCAGCCGGCGAGGTTCTTCTTCGCGGCCGGGGGCACGTCCAGGCTGCCGGTGCTCGTCAGCTTGAGGCCCATCAGCGGGGCGTTCACGTGGATGGCCGGGATACGGATGCGGTCCGGCGGCGACGGCGGCAGCGCGCGGGCCGCGGTACGCCCGACGGCCGGGTCGGGCCGGGCCTCGGCGGCGGACGGCTGCGGCGGGGCGTTCGTATCGGAACCGCTGCTCAACAGCCACGCGCCCGCGCACAGGGAGACCACGGTGACAGCCCCTATCGCGGTAGTGCCGTATCCACGACGCATGAGGAATCAACCCCTCTCCAGTAGCTGTCCCCGCGCCCCCTCCGGGCCACGAGGGGCGTCGGACCCGGAGGGGGACGGGACGTGCGGTACCGGCGGACGGACAGCGGAGGGTGTCCGTCAGAACCTGTCGCCTCTCGCCCGGCGATGCAGGAGCCAGGTACCGCCCGCGGCGGCGACGGCGAGAGCCGCCACGCCGGCCGCGGTCTGCACGGGGTCGGGGCCCAGGGCGCCGCCGACCCCCGTCTTCACACTTCCGCGCGGCTGCACCTGCTGCCGCATCGAGGCCAGCGTCACCATCAGATCGCCGCTGACCTGCCGCCCGTCCGTGCACTTCGCGACGATCTCGTACGTCCCCGGCTGCGCACTCGGCGGCACCTTGAACTGCCCGATCGCATCGCCCTCGTGCGCGCTCGGCGCCAGCGTGAACGTGCCGGCGCCCACCGCGCTGGCATCACCGGCGGCCGTACCGTCGTCGCCGCACGCCGCCGTGTTCACCGTGACGTCGCCGCCCGGCACGGCGTTCGACGGGAACACCTCCAGACTGCCCCTCTCGCCGCCGTACGCCGGCGCGGTCGCGAGACCCGCGGCGGCGACGGCGAGCGCGGTGCCGGTCAGCAGACGGGCGGTACGTCGCATCGGTGCTCCTCCGAGCTGTGGTTGGCTGCCCTTCCGAGGAAAGTGGCACCGGGCCCGGCCCGCTTCCTGAGCGAGCGTCAGAAATGCGGTGAATGGGTGTCAGAAAGGGGCTGAGGCGGCCCGCCCCGGCGCCGTTTCAGCAGGTCATAGCGGTACGACGGGGTACGGCGAAACCCGTCCCGGAGATGAACCCGAAGAGCGCAAGCCGCGCGTGTGAACGGGTGACCGGGTACCGCGGGCGAAGCCGAGGTCGGCCGGGCTCGACCTCAAGGATGAGCCGGGCTTGACCTCAAGAATGGTTGAGGTACCAGGCTGCCCGCATGGACACCACTACCGCTCCCGCTACCGCGCCCGCACTCGACACCGCTCCACTGGCCGTCACCGTCGTCATCGGCAGCAACCGCCACGGCCGCTTCGGCCCGGTCGTCGCCGACTGGCTCCTCACCCACGTCCGCGACCACCCCGACCTCACCGTCCAGGTCGTCGACGTGGCCGAGACCGGCGACCTGCCCACGACCCTCGCCCCGACCCCGGAGGCCACCGCCGCCCTCGCCGGCATCACCCCGAAGCTGGCCGGCGCGGACGCCTTCGTCGTCCTCACCCCCGAGTACAACCACTCCTACCCGGCCGGCCTCAAGAACCTGATCGACTGGCACTTCACCGAGTGGCGCGCCAAACCCGTCGCCCTCGTCTCCTACGGCGGCCTCGCGGGCGGCCTGCGCGCGGTGGAGCACCTGCGCCAGGTCTTCGCCGAACTCCACGCCGTGACGGTCCGCGACACCGTCTCCTTCCACAACGCGGGCGCGTCCTTCGACGACGACGGCCGCCTCAAGGACCCGTCGGCCCCGGACGCGGCGGCGAAGGCGATGCTGGACCAACTGGTGTGGTGGGGAAGGGCGTTGAAGGACGCGCGCCAGGTGCGGCCGTTGATCTGACGAAAAAGAAGGGGGCGGCCGACACAGGTCGGCCGCCCCCTTCGCACCGTCACAGACGGCCCGGTGCGCTGCCCGGGCCGGCGCGCCGAGCTTGCGCATGCTCAGCGCCTCGATGCCGTCGGCGTCCAGCATCGCGATAGCCTCGCTGCACGGGTGTCTGCGTGACCGGCTCTTCCGGGTCGAACTCACCCTCACCGAACGCGCCGTACGCATCGCGGTGTCCGACTCGAAGGGCGAGTTACGGCCGAGCCTCCGCGAGGTCACCGAGGACGACATGTTCGGGCGTGGACTGCTGATCGTCGGTCAGTTCGCCGACCGCTGGGGCGTGCGCGAACTCACCGTGGGCAAGGCTGTGCGGTGCGAGTTGGATGTCGTACGGCATCACTCACAAGGCCCGCTCCATGCAGACCAGTTGATCCCGGTCGTCCCATGACTCGGTGACGGTGAAGCCGAACCGTTCGTAGAGGGCGATGGCTCCGGTCCGCCATCTCCACACCGACAACCGCACGGCGCACGCGCCGCTTTCCGCGGCATGCGCGAGCGCGGCGGCGAGCAGGTCCGACGCGATGCCCCGGCCCCGGAACGCCGGGTCCGTCCAGAGCCTCTTGATCTCCGACCGCCCGTCGGCGGGGGCGGTCACCACCAGACAACCCACCGCGGCGCTCCCACTCACAGCCACCAGCGCGACATCGTCGACGAACGCGGTCCGAGGGTCCGAGATCTCCGCCCGGTACCGGTCCGGCAGCCCGTCCGCATGGGCAACGGGCTCCCCCTTCTCGGCCTCCGTCCGCAGATGGTAGGCAGCCAGCAATGCACCCAGTCCGTCCTCGGCGGAGAGGGTCCGGCCTGGCCGGCGGACGATGGAAACCTCGCGTTGATCAGTCATGGCGCCATCATCTGTCGTGCATCCGTCGGCCCGCTCACCCTCAACTACGAGTCCCTCACCCTGCCCGCCGACCCGGACCAGCGGCTGAGCGTCTACACCACCGAGGCGGACTCCAGCTCCGAAGAGGCGCTTCGGCTACTGGCCGCAGGATCGGCCACCTCCTGATCGTCAGGACCTGGGGCGAGACAGTCAGCACTGGGGCGAGACAGTCAGGACTTGGGCGAGACAGTCAGGACTTGGGCGAGCACGAGCCGTACGCGGGTCCGAACACCACGAGGAGCACCAGGTCTTCGGTCACGTCCGTGAACCGGTGCTCTTCACCGGCCGGCACGAAGATCACCGCCCCGGGCCCCACCTCGTCCGCCCGGCCCGGTGTCTCGATCTTGGCGCGTCCGGCTGTGACGACGTAGATCTCGTCCTCGGTGTGCGGGCTCTGGGTATCCAGCCCGCCTACCGGGATGCAGTACGTCCCCACCGACAGATCCGCTGTCCGTAACTGTTCGATCCAGTCATTGCCCGCTTCGCCGGACTGCTTCCACACGCCCGCACCCCTGATGATCTCCACGCCGGGACCCTAACGCCGGACCCGGGGACCACAACACCCTTGATCCTGCTCCTCCAACACTTCCCGCACAGCCCGATGCCCCACC
>NZ_JBXVPZ010000564.1:0-5712 GCF_057961495.1 Streptomyces sp. P5F9
GAGCCCGCAGCCCGGAGCCGGAGCCCGCAGACCGGAGCCTGGAGCCCGAGCCCGCAGCCCGGAGCCGGAGCCCGCAGCCCGGAGCCTGGAGCCCGAGCCCGCAGCCCGGAGCCGGAGCCCGCAGCCCGCAGCCCGCAGTCCGGAGCCGGAGCCGGAGCCGCAGTCCGCAGTCCGGAGCCCGTACGCCCGCGAGCCGAGACGCCGTGTCATTCAGGCCCCGCGTCCAGGGCCCTCGTGCCGCAGCCAGCCAGCCAGCCAGCCCGACAACCCGCACCCGCAGTCCGATGCCGGCACACCCGCGAGCCGAATCGCCGTAGGCCACTCGGGCCCTCGCGCCCGGGACCTCCGCGCGGTAGCCCACCCGCAACCCGCAACCCGCAACCCGCAACCCGCAACCCGCAACCCGCAACCCGCAACCCGTGATGAACCCCGTTCATGACAGCCGGTGTCCGACCCCGCGGGCCGTGCCGATCGTCCGGGTGCTGCCCGCCTCGCGGAGTTTGCGGCGCAGGCGGGTCAGGTACTGGTCGAGGGTGTTGTCGTGGACCCGGGCGCCTTCGGGCCAGCCCGCGCGGATCAGCTCGCGGCGGCTGACGATGCCGCCGGAGGCCGCCATGAGCGCGGCCAGGAGCCGGAACTCGGTCGGTGTCAGGTCGACCCGGGTGTCCCGCATGTCGACCGTGTGCCGGACGGCGTCCAGCACCAGGTCTCCCGCCGTGGCGGCGGGCGCCGGTGCCGCCCGTTTGAGGGCAGCCCGCAGACGGGCCGCGAGTTCGGCGAGGTGGAACGGCTTGGGCAGGTAGTCGTCGCCCCCGGCCGAGAACCCGGACAGCCGGTCGGGCAGCCGGTGATGCGCGCTGAGGAAGATGACCGGGGAGAGGAACCCGTTCGCCCGCATCGCCTGGCACACGTCCCGCCCGTCGGCGTCGGGCAGCCCGATGTCGAGCACGGCGGCGGAGACATCGGCGGTGGCCAGGCGCAGGGCGGTGGCGCCGTCCGGTGCGGGGACGGGGTCGTAGTCCTCGTCGCGCAGTCCGCGCATCAGCACGTCCCGCAGGGCGTGATCGTCCTCGACGACCAGGATCGTCCGGCGCATGGTCCTCCCTGACTACAATCCTGTAGACGGTCTACGGAACTGTAGACGATGCCGGGGCGGGAGCGCGCCGCGCGGCGATCGGGACGCGTTCAGGTGTCCGATGGCACGGTCGGGCCCCGTGATATACGAGGCATATGAGACATCCGAGACCTCTAGGGCCGGCACGACCGGCGTCACGCATCCGCCGCGCTGGAACAAGGTGCCCGAGGTCACCGCCTACTTCTGGATCATCAAGGTGTTGTGCACGACGGTCGGCGAGACCGCGGCCGATCTGTTGAACGAGAAGGCCAGCCTGGGCCTGACCGGTGTGTCGGTGCTGATACTGACTCGCCGTGGAGCTGATCAGCGTCGTGGGGACGCTCATCAGCGTCGTGGGGACGCTCATCAGCGACAACCTGACCGACAACATGGGTGTGCCGCTGGAGACGAGCACCGCGGTGTTCACCCGCCCCCTGGGTGCCTCGATCGGCGACGCCGGCCTCGGCTTCGGCACCGTCGTCACGGGCGCGCTGTTCCTGGCGGTCATCCTCGGCCTGGTCGTGTACCTCGCGGTGACCCGAAGGGACGTCATCGACCGCGGGGGTGTCGCGCGACGGACGGCCTGACCAGGGGATGGGGAAAGCGTCCCCAAGTCACTCCCGCCCGTCGGCCGGGCAGAGAGCCGCCACGATCGCCGGGGTGACGGGGTGTCCGGCGAGGACGTGGCGGACGGCGTCGAGGGGAACAGGACGCTCGTAGTAGTCCTCGAAGTGGGCCTGGACCGTCTCGGGTGAGCGGTCGGTGAGGAGGTGGAAGAGATGGTCGGAGCCGTCCGCGTACGCGTTGCCGGCCGGGAAGTCGATGGCCGAACCGGCGCGCCACGCGGTGTCGCCGGTCTCGCGCCACAGACAGACGGTGACGCGGGTGACGTCGAGGCCTTCGTCGCGGAACGCGGGATTGTCGAGTAACGGGCGTAGCGCGGCGGGTACTTCGTCGACGACACCGGGCCAGACCTCCTCGGCGTCCGTCCCGTACGGGCTCATCGCCGACTCGTGGTCGAAGCCGCGGATGAGCACGCCGGCCGGGGCGAAAAGGACGGAGAAGTCGTCCCCCGAGCCGTTGTCCATCAGGGCCGCCTCCTCGCCCGGGCCCCAGTCGGCGTCGAAGGCGTACACGCAGAACTGCGGATCGTCGCCGATCGTGGCGTCCAGGACCGCCAACGCCCGCAGATGGACACGGAGTTCGGCGGGATCGGGGAGGAGGGCGGCGGCCTCGTACACGGTGCTCATGACCTCATGGAAGCAGCCGCCACTGACAGTCCTGGCGCGCTACTGGGCGATCCCGGGCAGCGAGATACCGGCCTCAGCCAGCAACGCCCGTTCCCCAGCCGTGAACGTCGGCCCGTCGAGCTGCGGCCGCAGCGGCCCAATTGCCGCCGCCGCGAGGACACTTGGCCGGAGCAGCGCCGTGCCCGGGGACTGGAGGGTCAGTACCTCCGTCATCGCGGTCGCCACGTGGTACGAGCCCGTGGCGGTGTGGGACAACCGGCTGACATAGCGCTGGAGGAGACGGTCGGCCGCGCCCGCGCTCTTGCCCTTCGTCGTCTCGTAGTGGATGTCCTGTCCTACGGCGAGACTCCAGGCGAGTTCGACAGGTCTCGCGATGGCCCGTTGTGCCTTGCGGGACAGGCCGTCGGCGAGGCCCACGGACGCCAGTCGGGTGCGGAGCGCCACCGCGCCGAGGGCCGCCACCGACATGCCGTGGCCGTAGATCGGGTTGAACGCGGCGACCGAGTCGCCCAGGGCGACCAGGCCTTCGGGCCAGGACTTCAGACGCTCGTAGTAGTAGCGGCGGTTGACCGTGCTGTGGGTCAGGGCCACGTCGGTAAGGGGTTCGGCGTGGGACAGGAGGTCGGCGACGATCGGATGGCGGAGGGTGCGGGCGTACGGCTCGAACTCGGCCGCCTCGCGGGTGGGTTGGGCGCCCGGGGTGCCGATCAGGCTGACGTGCCAGCGGCCGTCCTCGATGGGGACGATGCCGCCGGTCCGGCCCGGTTCGCCTCGCCGCGGGTCGGCCTGGACGTTGATCACGGGCCAGTTGAGCGTGGAGACCGGGGCGCGGTAGATACGGCTGGCGTACGCGATGCCGGAGTCGATGCGGTTCTCGGCGGGGCCCGGGATGCCCAACTCGCCCAGCCACTGCGGCGTGCGGGACGCCCTTCCGGACGCGTCGACGACCAGGTCCGCGGTCAGGTCGGTCTCGGTGTCGTCCGCCGCGCGCAGCCGTACGCCGGTGACGCGGCGCGAACTCCCCAGCAGGGCCGCGACTTTGGTGTGCGGGCGCACACTGACGCGCGGGTCCTTCAGCACCCGTCCGCGGACGACGGAATCCGTGAGGTCGCGGCTCGCGGTGATCAGGTAGTGGCTGTCCCGTTCCCAGCGGCGGTACCAGCCCTCGGGCGAGTAGATCAGCATGTTCGTCGTCATGGGCACCCGGTTGGCGCCCGCGGACAGCAACTCCTCGACCGTGCCCGGCACCAGGTCATCGATCGCGTTGGCCCCACCGGACAACAGGACGTGGAAATGGGCGGCTTGGGGAACTCCCGGGCGTGACTCGGGCCCCTCGGGCAGACCGTGCGCCTCGATGATCTCGACGGTGTCGACGAAGTCCTTCACGGCGGCAGCGGCGAGCATGCCGGCGAGGCTGCCTCCGACGACGACGGCACGGGTGGACAACCGGGGCGTCCGGGGCGGCGATGCGCTCATGGGGGGCTGCTTTCTCCAGACGGGCACCGTTCGTGCGTGGCAGGGGGTACCGGCGAACCGGATCACATCGAGAGGCCTCGCAGAATATGCCAACGGCGAGAGGACCGAAACGGGGCCGCCGCCCTCACACGCCGTCGAGCAGCGAGGCGAGGCCCCGGTCGAGGGACGGCTCCAGTGCCTCCCGGCCCGGCTCGGTCACCCGGTAGGTGCGGCGCAGGAAGTGGTGCAGCGCGACCGTGTCGAAGCGGATCATCGCGATGCCCTCCGGCGAGTGGAACTCAACTGCCGTGTGGGCGGGGCCGTAGGGACGGATGTGCACGTTGCCCATCCCGGCAGGGGTGGCGAGACCCTCCTCCAGCAGCGCCCGCGCGAAGGTCCACGTCACCTTCTTGCCGTCGAGCGATATCCAGGCGGGGAACAGGAGTTGGACGGCGAAGGGGTCGCCGGAGGAGTAGCGAAGGGTGACCGTGACGGCCAGCTCCTGGTCGTCGTCGGCGATCAGGCGGGCGCTGGTGGGCTGTTCCAGGGTGATGTGGCGCATGGACGGTCTCCGATTCGGGTGGGACGGCGGCCGGTTGTGCCGACTCACCTCCTTGAGCGCGCGGAGGGGCGCTTGATTACGCGGTTACGGAAGAAGGTTGATGTGATCTGGGTCACCTTCTGTTATTGCTGCAACTTTAGTTGAAAGTTTCGCCATCTAGGCTTACAAATCCTTCCCCGCCCCCCTTGGCAACTGGAGCGTTGCTGCCATGAACGACGGTCCCACCGCCGCATACGCCCGGATCTACGAGGAGCAGCAGCCGCGCCTCGTCGCCTACGCCCGCTCGCTCACCCGGAACACCTGGGTCGCCGAAGACCTCGTCGCCGAGGCGCACTTCAGGGTGTGGCGCAGGCTGTCCGCCGGGCACGAGATCGACAACGTACCGGCGTACCTCATGACGACCGTGAAGCACCTCGCCACGGCCGCGGGGAGCGCCGCACGCGAGACACCGCGCGATCCGCAGGCCGACGAGCGGGCCGACGCGAACCACGCGCACGTCCACGGGGGCGACCCGGCCGAGCAGGTGTCCTCGACGGACCTGCTGGTACGGGTACTTGAGCAACTGCCCGAGCGCTGGGTGAAGGCGCTGTGGCTGGCCGAGGCGGAGGGCCTGCCGCTGGCGGCGATCGGCCCCCAACTCGGCACCAAGCAGGGCGCAACGGCCGTACTGCTGCACCGTGCGCGCGAAGGCATGCGGCAGGCGTTCCTGCGCGAACAGACCGGCGTCCCGGACGATCCCGCGTGCCAGGTCCACTGGGCCCGTATGCCCGCGTACGTCCGCGGCGGCGCCACCGAGCGGCAGTCCGAACGCCTCCTCGGCCACGTCGACGCGTGCGACGACTGCCGCGCCCGCCTCGCGGCCCTGATGCGCGCCAACGACCGCCTGCCCGCACTCGTCGCACCGGCCCTGCTCGTGTTCGTCCTCGGCGGCACGGGCAAGTTCCTGCTCGCCGCGTTCGGCGCGGGCTCCGCGGGAGCGGCCACGGCTGCGGCGGGTGGCCATGGTGCCGGGCTGCTGCACGGCGTACGCCATGCGGCAGTCGGCGCCTCCAAGGCGCAGGTCGCGGCCGCTGTCGGTACGGCCGTGGCGGGCGCCGTCGCGGTCTGCTTCCTCCTCGGAGGCACCGACGCCTCCGAAGTCCCGGTCGCGAAGGGCCCGGTGGCCGAAGTCCCGGTCTCCCAGGCGCCGGTGGCGTCCGAGCCGCGGACGGGGAAGCCCTCGAAGACGCCGGGCAAGAGCACGGGTTCTACGTCCCCTGCGCCGGACGGGTCCATAAGTGCCGTGTCTCCGGCTGTGCTTGGGGGCAACGGGGGCGGGACGGGCGTGATAC
>NZ_JBXVPZ010000565.1:0-5707 GCF_057961495.1 Streptomyces sp. P5F9
CCACCGCACCCCGCCCCCGGTCGCCCACCCCAAGGGGACCCCGTGTCGCTGATCTCAACTCTCGCCCGGCTGGAGGCAGTTCAGACCGGCCGTGCCCAGCCCGCCGCCACCGTCCTGCACCGGCATCTCTCCGCGCGCCCCCTCGTCCTCGTGCCGCTCACCACCGCCGGCGAGGCCGGGGCGCCGCTCGGCGCGCTCGTCGGTACGGACCGGGACGCGCCGCGGCTGTTCGTCGTACCGCAGCCGCGTGACCGGGACCTCAGGTTCACGTTTCTCGCCGAACTCGCGGACGTGGTCCTGCCGTACATCGACACGTTCGCGGACGACGTCGAGGCCGCCGAGCGGAACGAGACCGATCCGGAGACCGGGAAGCGGGTCAAGGTCGAGGTCGAACTGTGCGCGGACGCACCGCAGTTGATCGTGCCGAGCCGCGCGGGCATCGAGTTGGTGCGGCTGCTGGGGCGTTCGATGCGCTTTCGCCGTACGGCCGAGCAGGACCCGGAGACCCCGCACCCGGCGCCCCCGCGCGTGCCGTTGCTCGGGCGCTGGCTGACCCACTACGGGGAGCGAGCCCGGGTGCCCGGTTCCGCGCTGCTGCTCGCGCTCACCGAGGTGCTCGGCCGGCACTGGTCCACGGGTCAATCCAGCCTGGAGGACCAGCACTTGGGCGCGCTGCTCGCCTGGATCGACCCGCCGGACGGTGTCTCCGGCGCCGAGGCCGCGCTCGACGCGGAGCTGCGGCGGGACGCTCGGGGCCAGTTGGTGTGCCCGCCAGCCGGCCCGGCCACGGACCCGGCGTTCGACAACAAGCTGCTCGCCCCCGCCATCGAGCGCTACGACCGCGCCCGTACCGCCCTCGCCGCCGCCGAGGACGGCCTGGAGGCGGACGACCGGCTCGGTGAACTCACCGCCGCCGAGCGGGAGATCAGGTCCCTCGTCGAGAGCGTCACCCGCCCCACCTGGGACGCGGTGTGGCACGGGCTCGACCTGTTGCGGGCGCTGCCGGAGGGTGCGCACACCGTCGACCGGTGGACCCGGGACCGCTGGTCGTTCACCGGCCACCGGGACCGGATCGTCGCCGGTGAGCCCCCGCAGCCGCGCCGCGACGACGCGGTCACCGCCGCCAACAAACTCGCCACGCGCGAGCGTGAACAGGCCCGGCTCGATGCCCAGGAGGCCCTGGACGACCCGCTGGTGATGGCCGGGCGGCGACTCGCCGGGGAGGCGTTCGCGGGCGAGGTCATCGATGTCGTCATGGCGTACAGCGAGGGCAAGAGCCCCCGCCCGCGCCCGCTGGTGACCGTGCGCACGGACGACCGGCCGCATCTCGGGGAGCGGGTGAAGGTGTTCCGGTCGCTCGGCGGGAAGCCGCAGTCGGCGGAGTTCGTGGGCCACGAGGAGGACGGTGCCGTCGTCGTCCTCCGGGTCGTCGACAAGATGGGGCGCGGCAAGGAGCCGGAGACCGGTTCGCTGCCGGAGAAGGGCGACCGGATCTGCTTCACGCTGTTCGAGCACGAGCAGCGGGGCGGCGCGAAACTGCCCGACCAGGAGGAGACGCCGTGGACGCACGGGGGTCCGCCGGGCGAGGAGAGCGCCGTGCGGGAGGCCGCCGACCCGGTGACCGAGGAGGACGTCCTGTGAGCGCCGACATCGTCTTCGACCCCGGTGCCGAGGCCGGCCGCGCCACCGACGCGATCCTCCGCGACACCCTGCACGGCACGGCTCGCGGAGTCGTCGTCGACTCTCCGCCGGGCGCCGGCAAGTCCACCCTCGTCGTCCGCGCGGCACTCGAACTGGCCGACGCGGGGCGCCCGTTGATGGTGGTCGCGCAGACCAACGCGCAGGTCGACGACCTCGTCGTACGGCTCGCCGAGAAGAACGGCGAGCTGCCGGTCGGCCGCCTCCACAGCAGTGACGCCGACCCGTACGACAAGGCGCTGGACGACCTGCCGAACGTACGGAAGTCGGCGAAGGCGGGCGAACTCGCCGGGCTCCCGGTCGTCATCTCCACGGCGGCGAAGTGGGCGCACGTCAAGGTCGACGAGCCGTGGCGGCACGCGATCGTCGACGAGGCGTACCAGATGCGCTCGGACTCGCTGCTGGCCGTGGCCGGGCTGTTCGAGCGGGCGCTGTTCGTGGGCGACCCGGGGCAGTTGGACCCGTTCGCGATCGTCGGCGCGGAGCAGTGGGCAGGCCTTTCCTACGACCCCTCGGCCTCCGCGGTGACGACCCTGCTGGCCCACAACCCCGAACTGCCGCAGCACCGCCTGCCGGTGTCGTGGCGGCTCCCGGCGTCGGCGGCGCCCCTGGTGTCGGACGCGTTCTACCCGTACACGCGCTTCCGCAGCGGCACGGGCCACGGCGACCGGCGGCTCACCTTCGGTGTCCCGTCGGACGGTTCGGGCCCGGACCGGGTGATCGACGAGGCCGCCGAGGCGGGCTGGGGCCTGCTGGAACTGCCCGCCCGCCACACCCCTCGCACGGACCCGGAGGCGGTGCGGGCGGTGACGACGGTCGTACGACGCCTGCTGGACCGGGGCGGCGCGGCCACGTCGGAGCGCTCACCGGACCCCACTCCCCTGACCGCCGACCGCATCGCGGTCGGCACCGCGCACCGGGACCAGGCGGCGGCGGTCCGTGCGGCGCTGGCGGAGTCGGGCGTCACGGACGTGACGGTGGACACGGCGAACCGCCTCCAGGGGCGGGAGTTCGACGTCACGGTGGTCCTCCACCCCCTCTCCGGCCGCCCCGACGCCACCGCCTTCCACCTGGAGACGGGCCGGCTGTGCGTCCTGGCCTCCCGGCACCGGCACGCGTGCGTCGTGGTCTGCCGGGCGGGGGTCAGCGAGCTGCTGGACGACCATCCGTCGACGGAGCCGGTGCAGCTGGGGGTGACGGTGAAGTTTCCTGATGGGTGGGAGGCAATGATGTCCACATGGGACCACTGGTCCGAGCACCGGGTGGCCTGGCGTCCCTGACCGTCCTTACGGCACCTGCCCGTCAGGCGATCAGCACGGCGCCGCCCGATCCGCCGGACGGAGTCCGGCACGCCGCCGGAGGCGGCCAATGGAAACAGCCCCGACGGGTGGGAGGCGAATCATGCGGTGCTGGCGCATCTCGCGGAACACCGGGTGGTGTGGAGACCGTGACCGGCACGCGTGTGCGAACGCCGGTGACGCGAGACCGTGACCTGCGGCTCCTCGTGGTCCGGTGCGCGGGGTGATGAATACCGGGCCGGGCGGCTGGGCAGCCAATCATGCGGTGCGGGATTGGTGCCCCGGGAGTATGCCCGGGGCCCCTTGCGCACCCGGGGGACAATGGACGGTGGTCCGCTCGTGAGGCGGGTCATCCATGACGTACGAGGAGGAGAAGACATGGCGGAGCACACGCCGCGTCGCAACGAATCGCGGCTACGCCCCGCGCCCCTGCTCTTCGAGCCCGCCCAGGCGGCCGAGGACCCGGAGCACTTCTTCGACCTGGAGTCGATGGACGACCCCCGCGCGCTGCTGGCCCGCGCGACGGAGCTGACCCACGCGTTCCGCGCCGCGACCGACCGCGCGGTGGAGTTCCAGGCGATCGCGGCGGCCCAGCTCGCCGACCCACGCCGCTTCGACCGGCTGACCCCGGCGGACATCGCCGAGCGCGCCGGGTGGACCGAGGACTACGCCAAGAAGATGGTCGAGTTCGGCCGGGACCTGCTGCGGGGCACGGAAGGCCGGGACAGCGGGGGTGCCGACCCGGTGTGACCTCGGGAGCGGGGGCCCGGAGGACGAGAAAGAACTTCTGGCATATGCCGGTCGGGCAAGATACTCCCTCCCGCCCCCTCCTGTCCCGATTTCCGACAACTCTCAGAGAGCGGATGCTCACGGGCGGTAGATCTGTGGGACATGAGCCGCACACAGGATGAGCCCTTCGCCGACCGCTTCGACATCTCGGGCGTCACCTCGGACGGTGCCGCCTGGCTCGCCTCGGCAGGAACGTATCCGCGCAGCACCCTCGCCCTCTGGAAGGAACGGCCGGACGCCCCGGTCGTCCTGCCCTGCGGGTCCGCCTTCGACGTGGTGAGCGCCCCGGTGGTCTTCGGGCGCCGCATGGTCGGCCGCTTGTGGGAGGAGGGCGCGGGCTCCGGACCCGTCGCGACGCACCGGGGGCGCATGCTCCTGTTCGCCAGTCCCGGCACGGCTCAGCGGTTGCCGTCGCTGCTGGGCTGGGAGGAGTGGGGCGCACACCCCGGGGAGCACAGCCGTACGGAGTCCGTCCCGCCGTTGCTGTGTCACGGCAGGGGTGACGCGGTGACCGTCCCGGCGCTGGTGCGCGGGGCATCGCCGGCCCCGTTCGACTCGCGCTGGCTGGTCGCTCCGGACACCCGTCGGCCCTGGCTTCCCGGGGCCGAAATCCTGCTCTGGGCGGCCGTGCGGGCGGCCCGCGCGACCGTGCGGATATCGATTTTTCCTCCCCCGGATCAGGATGCTAAGGTCTACGACGTCAGCAGGCGCCGCTAGCTCAGTTGGTTAGAGCAGCTGACTCTTAATCAGCGGGTCCGGGGTTCGAGTCCCTGGCGGCGCACGCTAGCGATGGCGAGGCATGTTCGCGGAAAACGCGAACCAGCCTCGCCATCGTTGTTTGTGCGCGGCTTCGCCGCACGTTGCGGGGGCTTTGCCACCCACACCCCCACCGCCGGTGGTCCGGGGTTTTCAGCCCGGCTCCCCCGGCGTGATGGTCACCGTCCACGCCCCCGAAGCCGTCCGCCCCTCCACCTTCACCTTCACGTTGTCGCCGGGCACGGTGAAGCTCTCGCCGAGGGAGACCGGGGCGTCGGCGAGGGGCGGGTAGACCGAGGTCTCCCAGCAGGCCTCGGTGTGCGGGTGGGCGTCGACGACCTCGATCGGGCCGTTCCCGGAGGCCGCGCCGTCGCGCACCCGGTACACGAGGATGCCCTGTTTGCAGGCCGTGCTGTCGTTGCCGACGGGGCTGCGCGCCTCGAAGGCCAGCGCGCTGTCGGTCCCGGTGCGCACGACCGCCAGCTTGGTGCCGAGGCCGAGGCCGAACACCGGTGGCCCCGCCGCGCCCCCGGCCGAGGAGGTGCCGGGCCCGGCGGCCACGGGTTCCAGGGTCAGCCGTTTCGGCGCGGTGCCCCGTACGCACACCACCTGGCGCGGATCCAGCCAGCCCAGCTTCCACTTGTGCCAGGCGAACAGGTCCGGGGAGAGCCCGAACTGACTGCCCATCAGATCCCAGTCGCCGACGTAGGTGTCCCAGTCGCCCTTGCCGTCCACCGGCCGGTGGTAGAGGTCGGGCAGGTCGAAGACGTGGCCCGTCTCGTGGGCGAGGACGAGCCGGTCCGGCGGGTGCTTCTCGAAGACCGTGACGACCCGTCGGACGTCCGTGCCGTCGGCCCGCAGCGGGGTGTCCAGATTGACGACCTTCGTCGCGTCCGAGTCCACACCGGGCGCGTCCGGATCTGCCACGAAGTAGACGATGTCGTAGCGCGAGAAGTCGACCTCGCTGTCGGAGGCGGCGAGCGCGTCGCGGAGGTACGCGGCCCGGTTCGCCGGGTTCCAGTCGCGCTGTATGGCGTACGACGTCGACGCGTGCGGCATGCGGATCCAGTTCCGCAGCGGGTGCGGGCGGAGCGTGAACCTGCCGTAGGAGGCGCGTTCGTAGAAGCGGGTGGTGGCCGGGAAGTGGTCGGCGGCGAGTTCGGCGG
>NZ_JBXVPZ010000566.1:0-5689 GCF_057961495.1 Streptomyces sp. P5F9
GTCTGGCGGGGGTGCGCGGTGACCGGTGCTGCCGGTGCTGCCTGTGGGCTCACGGTGATCGGCGTCCCCTGGGCTCAGCAACTCCCCGTGCAGTGCCCGAAGTTCGGGTCCCGGGTCGGAGCCCAGCCGGTCCGCGAGGAGTTGTCGTACGTCCTCGTAGGCGGCCAGTGCTTCCGCCGTGCGGCCGGCCGCGCGCAGGGCTCGTAGGCGCAGGTACTGGAGGGGTTCGTCGAGCGGGTGGGTGTCGCACAAGGCGGTCAGTTCGGGCAGGGCCGAGTCCGCGCCGTCGAGGGCCAGGGCCGCGGTGAGGCGGACTCGGCGGGCGTCCAGGTGGCGGGTCTCCCAGCGGGCCGCTTCCGCCGTGCGGTCGGGGAGGTCGGCCAGGGCCGGGCCGTTCCACAGGGCCAGCGCGTCGTCCAGGACCTCGGACGCCTTCGCGGGGTTGCCGTCGGCCAGCGCCCGCAACCCCTCCCCCGTCAGCCGCTCGAAACGGTGCAGGTCGATGTCGTCGGGGGCGGCGGCGAGCCGGTAGCCGCTCTCCGCCGAGGTGATCGCGTCGGCGCCGAGCGCCCGGCGCAGCCTGCCCACCAGCGCCTGTAGCGCGCCGGTCGCGTCGGCGGGCGTGTCCACGCCCCACACCTCGTCCACCAGGAGGCTCGCGGGTACGGCCTTGCCGGGCCGCAGGGCGAGCACGGTGAGCAGGGCGCGCAGCCGCGCCCCGCCGACCGGGACGGGGGTGCCGTCGGGGCGGAGTGCCTGAGTGGTGCCGAGAATGCGATAGCGCACGGGGTCATTCTCGCTTGCCAGACGGCCCTGGAGGCCTACCCCTCCCACACAGTCGGGATCCCAGGGATGATTTCTGAAACTCTAAGTAACTTAGATACAAAACAAATATCCTTCCTTCCATGGGCAGATCTCTCAGAGCACTCATCACCGTCCGGCTGACCGTCCAGACCGAGTCCACGACCAGCCCGGAACGGCAGATCGAAGACTGCATGTCCTTCTGCGAGCTGCGCGGTTGGGAGGTCGTCGGTACTGCCAGAGACCTGTCTGTCTCCGCCACCGCAGTGCCGCCGTGGAAGCGTCCGGAACTGTCCCGATGGCTCGACGACCGTGCTCCCGAATTCGACGTCATCGTATTTTGGCGACTCGATCGATTCGTTCGCCGAGTCAGCGACCTGCACCAGATGATCGAGTGGGCCGAGAAGTATGGGAAAAAGGGGTTGGCGTCCGCTACAGAGCCGTTCGACCTTACGAGCCCGACCGGGAAGGCGACAGCTACGCTGATTGCCACGTTCGCCCAGATGGAAGCCCAGGCCGCCGCCGAGCGGGTCGCCTCATCACGCGCGCACCTGCTCACGTCCACACGATGGGGCGGCAGCTCGCCACCCTTCGGATATCGCACCTATGCGAAGGACGGTGCCCGCTACCTGGAGGTCAACCCGCAAACCGCGGACGTCGTCCGGGAAGCCGCTCGGCGCGTTGTCGATGGCGAGCCGATCAACGCCATCTGCCGGGACTTCGAAGAACGAGGAGTTCCGGCCCCCGCGGATACGTACCAACGCAACAAGACCGGCAAGGACTTCGTCTGGTATCCCCGTACGTTGAAGGGAATCCTCACCTCCCCCACCCTGTTGGGCTGGAAGACGCGCAGCGAGGATGTTCCCGGTAGGAAATACAAGAGGCGCGTCCTGGTCCACGATCAGGACGGCCATCCCGTCCGGGTTGCCGAGGGGGTACTGGAGCGGGAGGTGTTCGACCGCCTTCAGGACACCTTGGCCGGCTCCGCCTCTCCGATCAGCCGGCGTTCCGCGACCCCCAGGACACCCCTCCTGAACGTGATCAAGTGCGGCGGGTGCGGCAAGAACCTACAGCTTCACACGACGAGGAAACGACGTAAGGACGGGACGTACCGGGTGAGCGAGAAGATCCGCTGTCTTTCGAGGGTCGGCTCCCCTGCATGCCCCGGCTACGTGTTCTCCCCCGACGAGGAGATCGTCACTCCCGTCCTGCGCATGCTGGTCGAGGCAATCGGGGATGTGGAAGTCACTCGCCGCGTATACGTCCAGCGAGCCGGAGGCAGTTCGAGTCATCCGTCTCACGATGTCGACAAGGATCACTGGCAGTTCGTGCCGCTGGGGACAACCTACGCCGAGCGCTGGCAGAACATGCCGGTTGACGAGATCGGTGCGGATCTGATCCACGCCGGGATCACGGTCAGGTGCCATCCGCGCGAACGTGGCAGCCACAGTCTGGAGATCCCGGACGGCTTCCAGGAACGGCTTGCAAAGTTCATCAGGTAACAGGCAGCCTCGCGAGACGTTGTCCCCGTTCGCCCATCACAGTCGACGCTCTTGTCACGTCGGCCGCCACGTATCAGGAGCCCCGCCCATGACGACCACCTCGCGTACGAGCGGACAGCGAATCAGCCCTGTCTTTCTCGGGATCACCGCTGTCACGGCAGTCACCGGATGGGCGGTGTGGACGGGATTCGCATCGACCCCAGGACTTGCCGTATTCCTCTTCGTCACCTCGGCCTGGATCGTCTCCCTGTGTCTGCACGAGTACGCGCACGCGCGGACGGCGCTGCACGGGGGCGACTTCACCGTCCGGGACAAGGGGTACCTGAGCCTCAATCCCCTCGCCTACACGCACGCGCTGCTCAGCATCGTGCTCCCCGTGATCTTCGTCATCATGGGCGGCATCGGTCTGCCCGGTGGCGCGGTGTTCATCGAGCGCAACCGGATCCAGGGCCGGTGGAAGCACAGCCTGATCTCGGCGGCGGGTCCGCTGACGAACGTGCTGTTCGCGGCCGTCTGCACCGCGCCGTTCTGGCTGCACTCGCTCGACGGGGTGCCGCGGGACTTCCGGTTCGCGCTGGCGTTCCTCGCGCTGCTCCAAGTCACGGCCGCGCTGCTGAACTTCCTGCCGGTGCCCGGCCTGGACGGCTACGGCGTGATCGAGCCCTGGCTGTCGTACAACATCAAGCGGCAGGTGGAGCCGTTCGCGCCGTTCGGCCTGCTGTTCGTGTTCGCGCTGCTGTGGGTGCCGTCGATCAACACGTACTTCTTCGATGTGATCGACGCGATCCTGCGCGGGCTGGGCATCAGCGACTTCGAGACCTACTGCGGACAGAACCTCTACCGCTTCTGGCAGGGCGGCAACGAGTTCTGCTCGATCAGCGGGTGACCGAGCGGCCGCGCTTCAGGTAGTACCAGCACATGTTGGACGAGAGGCCCGCGATCAGCACCCACACGATCCCGAGCAGGCTGCCCTGTACGAAGGAGACGACCGCCGCGGCCACGGCGAGCAGGCAGACGACGAGGGCGTAGAGGGCGAGGCGGGGCATGGGGTCGGCTCCTGTCGGCAGATCACGCAGAACGTAGGCAGAACACAGGGGGACGCTGAGGGCTGGTTGCCACCAGTGTCCCCCACCCGCTCAGACGTCCGTGACGCGCAGTCCCGCGTGTGCCTTGTAGCGGCGGTTGACGGAGATCAGGTTCGCGACCAGGGACTCCACCTGGTGCGCGTTGCGCAGCCGGCCGGCGAAGACACCGCGCATGCCGGGGATACGGCCGGCCAGCGCCTGCACGATCTCGACGTCGGCGCGCTCCTCGCCCAGCACCATCACGTCCGTGTCGATCTCGGCGATCTCCGTGTCCATGAGCAGCACCGCCGACAGGTGGTGGAAGGCGGCGGCGACCCGCGAGCCGGGCAGCAGGGCGGCGGCCTGTTCGGCGGCGCTGCCCTCCTCCGGCTTCAGCGCGTAGGCGCCCTTCTTGTCGAAGCCGAGCGGGTTGACGCAGTCGACGACGAGCTTGCCGGCCAGTTCCTCGCGCAGCGACTCCAGGGTCTTGCCGTGGCCGTCCCAGGGCACGGCGACGATCACGACGTCGCTGCGGCGCGCGGTCTCGGCGTTGTCGGCGCCCTCGACCCCGTGGCCGAGTTCGTCGGCGGCGGCCTGCGCGCGGTCGGCGGCGCGGGAGCCGATGATCACCTTCTGGCCGGCCTTGGCGAGCCGGTAGGCGAGGCCCTTGCCCTGCGGCCCGGTCCCGCCGAGCACGCCGACGACCAGTCCGGAGACGTCGGGGAGGTCCCACGGGTCCTTGGCGGGGGCCTTCGCGGGGGCGGTCCCGGAGGCCGTCGCGGGGGTCTGTGCAGCACTGTCGGTAGAGGTCATGGGCCGACTTTACGTCCGCCTCCACACCCGTATCGGCTCAGGTGAGGTCCGTCACGGGGACCCGCCGGAACGTGATCGTCTCGTACGGCCCGAAGTCGCCGGTCTCGTAGAGGAGTCCGACCGTGTCGTCGTCGACGCGTACGAGGTCGGAGTAGGCGGCGGGCAGTCCGTCGACCGTGTGCACGGGGCGCCAGGTGGTGCCGGCGTCGGTGGAGGCGCGCAGGGTCATCAGGGCGCGGGCGGCCGGGTCGCCGGGGCCGGAGTACAACAGCACGTCGGGGTCGCGGAGTTGGAGGACGCTGGCCTCGCAGATCGGGGCGGTGAGGCCGGCCTGCGGGCGGAAGGGCCGCACGAGGGTCCTGCCGCCGTCCGCCGAGTACGCGTCGGCGCGGTGACCGGGGGCCGCCGCGTCGTTGCGGGTGTTGAAGTAGACGCGCCCGTCGGGGAGTTCGGCGGCGGTGGTCTCGTTGCAGTTGACGTAGCCGTCCGGGTTCTCGTCGACGTAACCGATCGACCAGGTCTCTCCCTTGTCGTCGCTGAGCAGACAGTGGCCGCTGTTGTACTTCGCCTCATTGCCCACGTCGGTGCCGGTGGGCGGGATCGTGTGGTTGGCGGCGACGACCACACGGCCGGTGCTCAGCTGGATCGCGTGCCCCGGCGTGGTGGCGTACCAGCGCCACTCGGGCTTCTTCACCTGCGCGGTGATCTCCTTCGAACTCGACCAGGTGACACCGTCGTCGTCGCTGTAGCGCACCCAGATCCGCCGCCCGTCGGCCGCCGGCACCTGGCCGCGCAGGATGGCGTCCTCGGTGGCGGTGGCCGTCGCGCGGACGTACACGAGCAGGATGCGGCCGGTGTCGAGGACGACGGGGGCCGGATTGCCCGCGAGGTGGGGGCCGTTGGTGGCGGCGGCGGTGAGCGGGCCCCAGGTGCGGCCGCCGTCCGTGGAGCGCCGTAGGACGATCTCGATGTGGCCGTGGTCGCTCGCGGAGTCGACCCGGCCCTCGCAGAACGCCAGGACGGTACCGGCGGAACTCACCACGACCGCCGGGATCCGGTAGCTCGCGTAGCCTCCCTGGCCTGCGACGAAGGGGACGGTTACTTCTGTCATGAGTTGACTCCTTGTGTGGCCTATGAGCCCGCACCATCCCCAAGTTGGGCGAATTCGTGGTGAACTCCACGTCACGAACGGCCGGTTGGGGCAGGATGCGCGGACATGGATGCCGTACGGGTCGCACTGTTGCGTGAAGTGCTCGCCGGGACCGAGTGGTTGGGGGCGACGCGACGGTTCGCGGGGGTGTTGCGCGGGTCGGTGGTGTCGCACGGGGGTGGGCTGCTGCTGGTGGGCACGCCCGCGTACGAGCCGTGGCATCTCGCGGCGCACCTCGTCGACGAGGCGGCCTGGTCGGGTACGCCGGAGCTGGCACCGACTCTCGTACGGCATGACGCGCGCCCCTCGGATCCGGCGCACCTGGCCGTCGGGCTCGGCCGGATCGAGGCGGCCCGGCG
>NZ_JBXVPZ010000567.1:0-5681 GCF_057961495.1 Streptomyces sp. P5F9
GCCCTACGACCCGACCACCCCCGCCACCCCGACGACGCCGATCACGACGTTCGCGTACAGCTCCTCCGAGTACGCCGACCGCGTCGCCAGCCCGGCACGCGTGAACGCCTCGACCGCTGACGGGAGTTGACGCTCGCTCGTCTCGACGAGGAGGCAGCCGCCGGGGGCGAGCCAGTCGGGGGCGCCGGTGGCGACCGCGCGGAGTATGTCGAGGCCGTCGGTGCCGCCGTCGAGGGCGACCAGGGGTTCGTGTTCGCGGGCCTCGGCGGGCAGCAGGCCGACCTCCTCCGTGGGGACGTACGGCACGTTGGCCGCGAGGATGTCGACGCGGCCGCGCAACGCGTCGGGCAGCACCGCGTACAGGTCGCCTGTGTGGACGTGCCCGCCGTAGGCGGCGACATTGCGGCGGGCGCAGCGGGTGGCGGCGGGGTCGATGTCGGCTGCGTGCAGTTCGACCTGGCCGAGGGCTGCGGCGAGGGCCGCGCCGACCGCACCCGAACCGCAGCACAGGTCCACGACGACGGACGCGTCGGGGGCGTGCGCGAGGGCCTGTTCGACGAGGAACTCGGTACGGCGGCGGGGCACGAACACGCCGGGTTCCACGTCTATGCGCAGGCCGCTGAACTCGGCCCAGCCGACGACGTGTTCGAGGGGCAGGCCCACGACCCGGCGGTCGACCATGGCGGTGAGTTCGTCCGGGGTGCGCGCGGCGGAGAGGATCAGTCGCGCCTCGTCCTCGGCGAAGACACAGCCCGCGGCACGGAGCGCGGCGACGACGGAGGCGAGGGAAAGAGGGGGCATGGAAGCCGAGGGCCTTTCGGGAGATGACCGAAGGGCGCTCTCGCGGTCACCTACCGGCGGTGATCCGCGTTGTCCTGAGGTGAGAGCACCCGACCTGACACAGCGGTAATGGGTCTCACCTCCCAGGAGTTCAGGGCCACGACTGTCCGCGACCGGGCAGCAACACTACCCCAACCCTCGGGCCCGCGAGGGGCCGGCCTCGTGTCTGAGTTGTACTCTGCAACAAGCGGGTGAACGAGGGAGATTCCAGTGCGGGCGGACCAGGCCGTGGAGACCATCCAGCGCGAGATGACGGCCTTCGCCCGGCGCGCCCGGGCCTCCGCGGGCCGCCTCCACCCCGAGCTGTCACTGGTGTCGTACACCCTGCTCAGTCACCTAGAGGAGCGCGACGGCTGCCGGGCCACCGACCTCGCCGCGCACTACGCCCTCGACAAGTCCACGGTCAGCCGCCAGGTCGCCACTCTGGAACGGGCCGACCTCATCGAGCGGCGCCTCGACCCCGAGGACCACCGCGTCCAGGTCCTGCACCTCACCGCCGCCGGCCGCCGGATCCTCGCCCAGGTCACCGAGAACCGCCAGGCCGCGTTCCAGGAGCGGCTCGCGGACTGGCCAGAGGAGGACCTGACCCGGTTCGCCGGCTATCTGGAGCGCTACAACGCGTGGCCGGGCGGGGAGTCTGACGACGGCTGAGGGGGCACCGGCCCCTTCGGTTCTACGACACCCCCACGGGCCGCGTCTGGGTCAGGTGCTCCGGCGCCCGTGCCGCGAGGAACGCGGTGTCGAGGCGCAGGCGGAAGCCCAGGGACTCGTACAGCCGGATGGCGGTCGCGTTGCTCGCGCCGGTGTGCAGGAACGGGGTCTCGCCGCGTTCGCGGATGCCGTGCGCGACGGCCAGGATGAGGCGGCTCGCGAGACCCTCGCCACGGGCGGAGGGGTCGGTGCAGACGGCGCTGATCTCGGTCCAGCCGGGCGGGTGGAGTCGTTCGCCGGCCATGGCGACGAGGGCGCCGTCACGGCGGATGCCGAGGTAGGTGCCGAGTTCGATCGTGCGGGGCAGGAAGGGACCCGGCTTGGTCCGTTCCACCAGGTCGAGCATCTCGGGGACGTCGGCCGGGCCGAGACGGACCGCCTCCGGGTCCGGCGCGGCGGCCAGCCCGTCGTCCACCATCTGTACGCCGTCGATGTGGAAGGTGATCTCCCAGTCGTCCGGCACCCGCTCCCGGAAGCCGAGGAGCGGGATCTCGGCGCCGGGGCCGGACATCGCGGCGACGTCCGCCCAGTCGTCGGCGTCGGGCTCGTCGGGCAGGGCCAGCCACGGGGTCACATCGACCGGGTAGCGCAGCACCCGGCCGCGCCGCTCGGCGAAGTGGGCGTGCGGGCCGGTGAGGGCGGCACGGGCCGGGTTGTCGAGAACGTGCTCGTCCACGGCGCTCATCCGGCGACCTCGATCACGATCTTGCCGCGGGCGTGGCCGTCCTCGACGGTGCGGAGGGCCTCGCCGGCCTGGTCGAGCGGGAAGGTCCGGGTCACGTGCGGGTCCAGTTGGCCCCTGATCACGAGCTGCGCGAGCGCGTCGAGGACGGCGGAGTTGCGGGCGCGTTCGACACGGGCACCGCCGAGCTTCTCGACCTCGGGGGCGGGCGCTCCGGCGGTGATCAGTTTCGTGGGGTCGGTGAGGAGGGTGGCGGCCTCGGCGAGGACCTCGCCGCCGACGAGGTCGTAGGCGCCGTCGACGCCGTCCGGGGCGACGGCCCGTACACGTGCGGCCAGGTCGGGTCCGGAGGAGACGTGGACCGCGCCCAGCGACTCCACGAAGTCCTTCTTGCCCTCGCTCGCCACACCCACGGCACGCAGTCCCAGCGCGCGGGCGATCTGAAGGGCCGCGGAGCCGACGCCGCCGCCCGCGCCGGTGACCAGCACGGTCGCGCCGGCGGGCAGGTCGAGCTGGCGGATCCCGTCGTACGCGGTCGCCGCGGCGACGGGCAGGGTGGCGGCGTCCGTGAACGACAGCTCGGCGGGCCTGTGCGCGGTGATCGTGGCGGCGAGCAGGGCGTACTCGGCGTAGCCGCCGGCCACGGTGCTGCCGAACACCTCGTCGCCGACGGCGAATCCGTCGACTCCGGCACCGATCTCCCGTACGACTCCGGCGACCTCCTGGCCGAAGACCGCGGGGAAAGCGCGTGAGCCGGTCTCGCCGGGCCGTCGGTAGCCATTGCGCTGCTTCCAGTCGACCGGGTTCACCCCGGCCGCGCGCACCGCGACGAGGACTTCACCGGGGCCGGGACTGGGCTGGTCGACCTCGACGAGCGCCTCGGTCTCGGGGCCCCCGTAACGCGTGAAGACGTACGCCTTCGGCATCTGTTCCCTCACTCTCCCTCGCAGTCACCGGATCAACCTGTGGTCACGACATCAGCACGACCACGGGCTGTCCGCACTCAAGCCGCCACTCGAACCGCCGCTCAAGCCGCACTGAAGACCAAGGTCGGTCCCCGGGCGACTATTCCCCCGCGCGCGGAGAGTTCATACGGCCGCAATGATCGTCGGTCGCCCTCGGACCTGGGCATACCTCGTGGACGCGTACCGTTGAAACGACAAACCACTGATCACGCTCGCCCGGCGGACCCGCGCCGCAGCGGCCTGGAGGCTCCACCCGTATGCACGTCACCCGAGGCTTCACCGGACGCCCCCGCGTGCCCGACGCCGGCCTGCCGCCCGGCCAGTACGACGCGGGCGACGACTGGCCCGTCCTGTCCGCCGAGGTCACCCCCGACCTCGCGGCCACCGACTGGACGTTCCGCGTCGACGGACTCGTGGAGCAGCCGCGCACCTGGAACTGGACGCAGGCGCACGAACTGCCTGCGTCGGCCTACGAGGGTGACATCCACTGTGTGACGAGCTGGTCGAAGTTCGGGGTGCGGTTCGGGGGCGTCTCACTGGACGCGTTCTTCAATGTGGTGCGGCCCCATGTGTCCGCCACACATGTGGTCGCGTATGCGCACACCGGGTACACCACGAACCTCCCGCTCGAAGACGTGACCGGCGGTCGGGCCTGGATCGCGTGGGAGTACGACGGCAAGCCGCTGCCCGCCGAGCACGGCGGTCCCGCCCGGCTGCTGGTGCCGCACCTGTACTTCTGGAAGAGCGCCAAGTGGATCGCGGGCCTGCGTCTCCTCGACCACGACGAGCCGGGCTTCTGGGAGCAGAACGGCTATCACGCCCGGGGCAACCCCTGGGAGGAACAGCGGTACTCCGGTGACTGACACCTTCGCCCCCGCCACCAGGTTCGCGGTGCCGGGACGCATCGCCGTGAGCAACCGCGCCGCCGCCGTGTGGCAGACCGCCACGCTCACCGAGATCCGCCGGGAGACCCCGCACGCCGCCACGTTCCGGTTCGCGGTGCCCGGCTGGGCCGGACATCTGCCCGGCCAGCACCTGATGCTGCGGCTGCGCGCCGAGGACGGCTATGTGGCGCAGCGCCACTACTCGATCGCCTCGCACCCGGACGACACCGGGCATGTGGAGCTGACCCTGGACCACGTCGAGGGCGGCGAGGTGTCCGGCTGGTTCCACACGGTGGCCAGGCCCGGTGACGAGATCGAGGTCCGCGGCCCGCTGAGCGGCTTCTTCGCCTGGCCCGGCGACCGGCCCGCGCTGCTGCTGGGCGCCGGTTCCGGGGTCGTACCGCTGATGTCGATGCTCCGGCAGCACCGGGCGCGGGACCTGTCCGTGCCGCTGCGGCTGGTGGTCTCGGCACGCAGTCCCGAGGAGTTGATCTACGCGCGTGAGTACGGCGCCGAGACCACGGCCGTGTTCACGCGCAGTGCGCCGGAGGGTGTGCCGGTGGGACGTATGGCCGCCGCACATGTGGCGCCACTCCTGGCCGAGCAGCCCCCAGGTGGGTGGGAGGCCTATGTGTGCGGCTCCAACGGCTTCGCCGAGCATGCCTCACGGCTGCTGGTCGAGGCGGGGCAGCCGGTGGACCGCATCCGCATCGAGCGGTTCGGCTGAGGATCGGCTGCACGCGGCCTGCCGATCGATCCACTCCTCCTCCGGTTGAGAAAAATACCTCGGACGGGGTACGACATCTGTGTGGACGCTCGCATGCGTGCGCGGTGTCGAGGCGGCGGCGGACCGGCCCCACAGAGGGCTTCCGGCCTTACGGTTCCTCGGCTCCGGTGACGGCGAGGAGACCGACATGCGGACCCGGGTACGGAGTCGACGCCGGCGGCGGAATCCGCTCCGGCGCCGGTCGGATGTCGTGGAGGCGTGGACAGCGCTGGCCGTCACCCTCCTGCTGTTCATCGGCGCGCCCCTGGCCGGCGCCGCCGCGGGCCTGTGGGCCCATGACCAGGCCCGGACCGTCGCCGCGACCCAGCGGGCCGACCGTCATCGCGTCCACGCGAAGGTGATCGGCAACCCGCCCGCCGCACTCCCCTCGGTGGAGGGCAACCGCCCGCGCAGCTTCCCGGTGGCGGTGCGCTGGACGGAACCGGGCAAGGGGGCGCGTACGGCCACGGTCGCGGTTCCGGCGGACACGGGGCGCGGTGACGTGGTGGACGTGTGGCTCGATGCCAAGGGCCACACTGCCACCCCGCCACCGGGTGAAGTGGCCGTCTGGCAGCACACGGTGACCATCGGCGTGTGGTCGGCGGCCGGTGTGATCGGCGTGGCCCTTCTCGCACGGGCGGTGACCCAACGGGTCTCCCTGCGGCACCGGTTGGCCGAGTGGGAACGGGACTGGGCGCTCACAGAACCGCAGTGGACTCGACGGCGGGCGTGAGCACGACGGGCGGTGACAGGTGGTGACGGGCGCCGCAGGCGTGGCACACCCACCACGATCACCCCGACCGGCCGGTCACCTCAACGCCCCACCGCCACAA
>NZ_JBXVPZ010000568.1:0-5647 GCF_057961495.1 Streptomyces sp. P5F9
GCCCCATGGCGATCCGCCCCGCCCGAGCCCCGGCCTCGGACAACGGCAACCGCACTGTCGTCAGCGAAGGCACCGCGTCCACACTGAACGGCAGATCGTCGAACCCGGCGACCGAGACGTCGTCCGGAATCCGCCGCCCCGACTCCCGCAGCGCCGCACACGCCCCAACCGCGACGGAGTCGTTCGCCGCGACGACGGCGGTCAGCGACGGATCCCGCCGCAGCAGCTCCAGCGTCGCCTCGTACCCCGACCGCCGGTCGTAGCGGCCATGAACGGTCCAGCGCGGATCCTCCACGATGCCGTGCGCGGCCAGCGCCTCCCGGTGGCCCTCCAGCCGGTGCCGCGTCGTCGTCCGTTCCTCCGGGCCCGCGATGTAGCCGAGCCGGCGATGGCCGAGGTCGATCAGGTGCTCGGTCAGTTCCCGGCCGCCCCCGCGGTTGTCGAAGGTCAGCGCGAACGCCCCCGTGTCCGGCGCCGGCGGCCGTCCGCACAGCACCACCCGCGTCCCGGCCTCGCCCAGCTTCCGCAGTTTCGCCGCGACCGCCGCCGCGTGCGGCGCGTTCTCCATCGCGCCGCCGGTCAGCACGACCGCCGCCGCCCGCTGCCGTTGCAGCAGGGTCAGGTACGTCAGCTCGCGTTCCGGGGAGCCGCCCGTGTTGCACACCACCGCTAGCCGTTCCCCGCCCGCGCGGCCCCCCGGCCCCCCGATCTCGGCCTGGATCGCGCTCGCCATGATCCCGAAGAAGGGGTCGGCGATGTCGTTGACCAGGATGCCGACCAGGTCGGAGGTGGCCGCGGCCAGCGCGCTCGCGGGACCGTTGAGCACGTAGTCGAGCTCGTCGACCGCCCGTAGGACCCGCTCGCGCGTGGTGGCCGCGACCGGGTAGTTGCCGTTCAGTACGCGCGACACCGTCGCGGGGGAGACCTGGGCGCGGGCCGCCACGTCCGCCAGGGTCACCGTCATGTTGTTCGTCCTCCGGTCGCGCATCGTGTCGTACGCCGTTGTACATAGGCTGCTCAAAGGAAGCCCCCGTCCGAGCAGACGATAAGGCCATCCATCCCCGCCGTTCGCCCCCTCGAACAACTCGACCCCATCACGGTCTTGTACAGACCAGTGGGCAAAGGCTAGCTTCTGCATATATAGAAAGCGCTTGCTGCAATCGGAACATGCGCTGAGACATGCGGTGAGACGCATGCGGACGAAGGGAAACACGTGACACGCAAGACGGTGCGTATCGCCATGAACGGCGTGACCGGGCGCATGGGCTACCGACAGCACCTCGTCCGCTCGATCCTCGCACTGCGCGAGCAGGGTGGTCTAGACCTCGGCGACGGTACGGTGCTGTGGCCGGAACCGATCCTCGTCGGCCGCCGCGAGCACGCGCTGAAGGCGCTTGCCGAGCAGCACGGGCTGGACCCGGAGAACGTCTCCACGGACGTCGACGCGGTCCTCGCCGACCCGACCGTCGAGATCTACTTCGACGCCCAGGTCACCTCGGCCCGCGAGGAGGCGCTCAAGAAGGCGATCGCGGCCGGGAAGCACATCTACACCGAGAAGCCGACGGCCACCGACTTCGAGGGCGCCCTGGAACTCGCCCGCCTCGCCGACGCCGCCGGCATCAAGCACGGCGTCGTCCAGGACAAGCTGTTCCTCCCGGGCCTGCTCAAGCTCAAGCGGCTCATCGACGGCGGCTTCTTCGGCCGGATCCTGTCCATCCGGGGCGAGTTCGGCTACTGGGTCTTCGAGGGCGACTGGCAGAGTGCCCAGCGCCCGTCGTGGAACTACCGCTCGGAGGACGGCGGCGGCATCGTCGTCGACATGTTCCCGCACTGGGAGTACGTCCTCCACGAGCTGTTCGGCCGCGTCAAGTCCGTCCAGGCCATCGCCACCACCCACATCCCGCAGCGCTGGGACGAGAACGGCAAGCCCTACGACGCCACCGCCGACGACGCCGCCTACGGCATCTTCGAACTCGACAGCGGCGCCATCGCCCAGATCAACTCCTCCTGGGCCGTCCGCGTCAACCGCGACGAACTCGTCGAGTTCCAGGTCGACGGCACCGAAGGCTCGGCCGTCGCCGGTCTGCGCAACTGCCGGGCCCAGCACCGCAGTTCCACCCCCAAGCCGGTCTGGAACCCGGACCTCCCCGCCACCGAGGTCTTCCGCGACCAGTGGCAGGAAGTCCCCGACAACACCGACTTCGACAACGGCTTCAAGGCCCAGTGGGAGCTGTTCCTGCGCCACGTCTACGCCGACGCCCCGTACCACTGGGACCTCCTGGCCGGCGCCCGCGGTGTCCAGCTCGCCGAGCTGGGCCTGAAGTCGTCCGCCGAGGGCCGCCGCTTCGACGTACCGGAGATCACCCTGTGACCATCCAACTCCCGGACTCCAAGGGCGGGTTGCGGGCATACGAACCCCGCCCCGAACCCCTCGCCGTCACCTCCGGCACCCCCTTCACCTCTCGTACGGTGTTCTCGGCCGCGCACGTCGTCGCCGACCCCTTCGCCGACACGAGCCCCGACTCGCCCGCCGCCGTCGACTGGGACGCCACCCTCGCCTTCCGCCGCCACCTGTGGTCGCACGGGCTCGGTGTCGCCGAGGCGATGGACACCGCCCAGCGCGGCATGGGCCTGGACTGGGCGGGCGCGGCCGAGCTGATCCGCCGCAGTGCCGCCGAGGCCAAGGCGGTCGGCGGCCGGATCGCCTGCGGCGTCGGCACCGACCAGCTCACCGACCCGAAGTCCCTGGCCGACGTACAGGCCGCGTACGAGGAGCAGTTGGCCCTCGTCGAAGCGTCGGGCGCGCAGGCCATCCTGATGGCGTCCCGCGCGCTCGCGGCCGTCGCGAAGGGCCCCGAGGACTACCTGGAGGTCTACGGCCATCTGCTCCGCCAGGCGTCCGAACCGGTCGTCCTGCACTGGCTGGGCCCGATGTTCGACCCGGCGCTGGAGGGTTACTGGGGCTCGCCGGACCTCGACGCGGCCACCGACACGTTCCTCGAAGTCATCGCCGCGCACCCCGACAAGGTCGACGGCATCAAGGTGTCGCTCCTGGAGGCTCAGCGGGAGATCGACATCCGGCGCCGACTGCCGCAGGGCGTGCGCTGCTACACCGGCGACGACTTCAACTACCCCGAGCTGATCGCGGGCGACGACCAGGGCTTCAGCCACGCCCTGCTCGGCATCTTCGACCCGCTCGGCCCGCTGGCGGCGGAGGCGGTCCGCGTCCTGGACACCGGGAACACGGCTGGTTTCCGCGAACTCCTCGACCCCACCGTCGAGTTGTCCCGCCACCTCTTCCAGACACCGACCCGCTTCTACAAGACGGGCGTGGTGTTCCTCGCCTGGCTCGCGGGCCACCAGTCGCACTTCACGATGGTCGGCGGCCTCCAGTCCGCCCGCTCCCTCCCGCACTTCGCCCGCGCCTACGAACTCGCCGACGGCCTGGGCCTGTTCCCCGACCCGAAGCTCGCGGAGGAACGGATGAAGAACCTGCTCGCCCTGTACGGAGTGAACCAGTGAGCGCCGCCGACCTCTCCCGCTTCTCCATCAACCAGATGACGGTCAAGCAGCTGTCGATGCCCGAACTGGTCGACACCTGCCTGGAGTTGGGCGTCCCCGGCGTCGGCCTCTGGCGCGAGCCGGTCCAGTCGTACGGCGTGGAGGAGACCGCGAAGCTGGTCCGCGGCGCGGGCCTCACGGTGACAACGTTGTGCAGGGGCGGCTTCTTCACGGCGATCGACCCGGACGAACGCGCCCGCGCCCTCGACGACAACCGCCGGGCCGTGGACGAGGCCGCCACCCTGGGCACGGACACCCTGGTCCTGGTGTCCGGTGGTCTCCCCGCCGGCTCCAAGGACCTGCACGGCGCGCGGGAGCGGATCGCCGACGCGCTGGGAGAGTTGGGGCCCTACGCCGAGGAGCGGGGCGTACGGCTGGCCATCGAGCCGCTGCACCCCATGTTCGCCTCCGACCGCTGCGTGGTCTCGACGCTCACCCAGGCCCTCGACCTCGCCGAGCGCTTCCCCGCCCAGCAGGTCGGCGTCACCGTCGACACGTACCACATCTGGTGGGACGACCGGGCGCCCGAGCAGATCGCCCGGGCGGGCGCGGGCGGCCGTATCCACACCTTCCAACTCGCCGACTGGACCACCCCGTTGCCCGAGGGCGTGCTCAACGGCCGCGGGCAGATCGGGGACGGCGCGATCGACATGCGGGAGTGGCTGTCGTACGTCGAGGCGGCGGGCTACACCGGTCCCATCGAGGTCGAGCTGTTCAACGACGGCCTGTGGGCCCGGGACGGACGCGAGGTGCTGGCCGAGACGGCGGCACGGTTCGTGGAGCACGTGATCCGGTAGTCGGAATGTGAGAGTCACCTTCACACAGCTTATTTTTATAAATGCAGATCAGGGTCCGTGCGGTGCGTGCTATTCCTGTGACCAGCCTGTCGATTTAGGTTTTTCGGAGCTTTCCGGAACCGTATCTCCCCAGGTCATGTCTGTAGGATCGTGCTCGCCGCGGGACCGGGAGAAAGCCCGGAAGCGCGGTCTTCCGGGCTTTCTCTTGTATGAGAGAAGCCTGAGAGGCGCATAAGAGAAGTAATTCAAAGAAACAAAACAAGGAGTTATCTGTGAACGTGCGTACCGCCGCCGTCTCCGTCGTCTCCGCGGCCCTCGTCGCCGTCGGCACCACCGCCGCCGTCGCCGCCCCGGCGCCGAGCATCACCGTCAAGGCCAACCATGCCGCCGTGAAGCTCGGTGACGCGGTCACCTTCACCGGCAAGACCGCCGGTCTGAAGGAGGGCAGCAAGGTGACGCTTCAGGTCAAGTCCGGCCCGACGTGGAAGTCGCTGCCCGTGACCGCCAAGGTCAACCACAGCGCCTACAAGCTGACCGACAAGTTCCAGAAGAAGGGCGTCCAGGTCCTGCGCGTCAAGGACGGCGCCGCCGTGTCCAAGGGTGTCTCGGTCACCGTCCGCTGACGCCGGCCACCCCGCACCCACACACCCCTGAGCCCTGCCCCACCCCGTTCGATCCGGGGTGGGGCAGGAGGTCAGGAGTATGCCGTACCGGCCGGCCAACGCCCGCACCGCACGGGTTACTTCTTCTTTGCCGCCCGCTTCGTGAGCACCGCGAGCACGGCCGGGATCAGCATCTCGACGACCCGCGCGGCGGTCGCCGGCGGCAGCCCCGTCTTCTTGGCCACCGCGTTCGCCACCGGCCTGGCCGCTTTCGCCAGCACCCCGGCCATGAGCCCGCCGGTCGCGAAACCGCCCAGCGTGGCCACGCCCTGGAGCGGAGCCTCCGGAGGCGTCTCGATCGTCGGGGGCTCCGCGGCCGCCGCCTCGCCGGACAGCGCCGAGGCCGTCGTCCCCACGACCTCCCTCGCGCCCGCCTCGTCCGTCCCCAGCAGGCCCGCGATCTCCTGGACCTTGGCGTCGCCCAGCTCGTCGAGGATGTCGTCGTGGAAGGTCGTAGCAGAGTCTTCGGTCATGCCTGAAACGCTACGTCCGACCCGTTTCGTCGGCACCCGGAAGCCGTCTTGAAGATTTCTCAAGACGGCGTGCAACCCTTCCCGTGGTCCGCGGGTCGTACTTGGCATCAGGACTCTTGGAGGGGGATCTGGGGGGATCGCGGGGGTTCTGATG
>NZ_JBXVPZ010000569.1:0-5527 GCF_057961495.1 Streptomyces sp. P5F9
CGCCCGCTCGTGCGACGAGGTCACCACGGTCACGCGAACGTCACGGTCCGCCGCCAGCGCCGCGCAGGCCTCGGCGATCGAGCCCGCCATCGCCGTGGACACCGCGTTCATGGCCTTGGGCCGGTCCAGGACCAGTTCCGCGACGTACCCGTGCCGCCGCACCAGCACGAACTCCCCGAACCGCTCCTCGCCCATGACCGCCTCCTGGTTAACGTGGGTTAACAGACCTCGCCCCGATCATCGCACGGGCCTTCCCCGTTCGGGTGACATCCCGCCCAACTCCCGCCGCACCGCCCGTAGAAGCGCATAACGTGCGTCCGCCACACCACAGGGGAGGGATCGTGACGACGACCACGAAGGCGGAGCCGGCCGAGGGCGCGGCGGACATAGCGCCGCCGCCCGTCCCCAGGGGCCGGCACCGCCGCCCCCGGCCCCGCAAGGTCCTGCTCGCCGTGGGAGGGCTCGCCGTGGCCGCCGGTGTGCTGAGCCTCGTACGACTGGCGCCCGAGTCGGGAGTCGGTGGGCTGGGCACGGCGGAGGCGGAACCCCGGCCCGACCCTGGCACCGGCGCCGACGACGGCACCGACCGGCCCGCCAACGCCGCCGCGACCATCAGCGCCAACCCGGCCGCGATCCCCTCGGCGACCTCGGTGATGGGCGGCATCACTCCCACCCCTACGACGACCTCCGGAGTCGTACCGACTCCGTACGCGACCGCGACGCCGACGACGGCCGCGAACGCGAACCCGACGACCGTCCCGGAGACGACGACGGCCACCACGCCACCGCCTCAGGCACCGGCTCCCCGGCCGGCCTCGACTCCCACGTCGACGCCCACGCCCACACCCAGCCGGACCGCCAACTCCACCGCCCCCGCGCCGAGTCGGCCGAGTCTGTGCGTGCCGATCATCGGGCTCTGCGTGGACGGACTCGCCAACCACTGACCCGCGTAGGCGAGTTGGGCCTACGCCGGTGACGAGTCCCGGCGGGTGAGGAGCCAGGGTTCGACAACTCCCAGGCCGCGCACGGGGCGTTGCCACATCGGCTGGAGGGCGAAGCGGTAGGTCGGGGCTTCCTCGCCCTCCTTCTCGGCGGTGGCCGCGGCTTCCGCCGCCTCCGCCTCGGAGGCGGGGGCCTCGCCGCTGCGGATGAGTTCCTCGGCGAAGGCGCTGTCGACGAGGACGGCGTCGCGAGGAGCTATCGACGTGAGGCGGGAGGCGAGGTTGACCGTCGTGCCGAAGACGTCGCCCATGCGGGTCGTCACCGTGCCGAAGGCCATGCCGACGCGGAGTTCGGGCATGGTCTCGTCGTTGGCCATGGTCTCGATCAGCAGCAGGGCGATCTCGGCGGCGACTCCGGCGTCGTCCGCGGAGTAGAGGACCTCGTCGCCCAGGGTCTTGATGAGACGGCCGCCGCGCGCTGCCACGAGGTCGGCGGCGGTGGTCTCGAAGGCCTCGACGAGTTCGCCGAGTTCCTCCTCCTCCATGCGGCGGGTCAGGCGCGTGAAGCCCACCAGGTCGGCGAAGCCGACGGCCAGGCGCCGGTCGACCATCTCCTCGTCGTCGCCCGCCTGGACGACCCGGCCGGCCGAGGCGGCGAGCTGGCGCCGCCAGACGTAGACGAGGAATTCCTCCAGCTCGGGCAGCAACAGCTCGATGATCGGGTACGTCACCTCGGTGCGGGACATGCCCGGTTCCGGCGGCTCGGTGAGGCCCTCCAGGAACGAGTCCATCTGCCAGCCCGCCAGCCGCGCGGTGGTCTGCCCGGTGGAGCGGGCCACCTGCACCGCCATCGCCTCGCTCAGCAGCCCCGCCTCGACGAGACCGGCGAGGCGCCGCAGTGCGAGGACGTCCGCCTCCGTGAACGCCTTGGCCTGGCCGACGTCGGCGAAGCCCATGGCCCGCCAGAAGCGCGTGGCCAGCTCCATGGAGACGCCGGCGGTGCGGGCCGCCTGGAAGGGGGTGTAACGGCGCTCCGCGCCGAGGATGAGTCCTTCGAGACGCAGCGCGAGCGGGTCCTCGCCGGGTTCGGCGGCATCGGGGGCCACCCGGCCGTCCGCGTCCGCGCCGGAGCCCGTGTCGTCGACGGTCACGCCTGCTGCCCTTCCGATCTGCCACGGTCAGGTATCGACCGGGCCCAATGCTACGGCAGGTGTGGGCCAGCTCACTCCGTGAGTCACACGGGAAGAGCCGCCACAAGAGCGGTCGGGGTCACGCGGGGCGCAGGTGGACGATGTCTCCCGCCCCCACGGGCTCCTGCACGCCGTCCTCCGTGGCCAGCACGAGCCGCCCGTCGCCGTCGATCGCGACGGCCTCACCGGTGATGGACCGGTCCCCGGGAAGTTCGGCCCGGACGACCCGGCCGAGCGTCGAGCAGCCGGCCGCGTAGGTCTCCTGGAGGCCGCTCTCCAGCGGGTCGCCGCCCGCCGCGCGCCACTTGTCGTACCAGTGCTCCAGGGACCGCAGCACGGCCCGCAGGAGGGGATCGCGGTCGGTGGTGACCGCCCCCGCCAGAACCAGGGAGGCCGCCTGCGGAACGGGCAGCTCGTCCTCGCGCAGGGTGACGTTGATGCCGACGCCGACGATCACCGCGTCGTCGCCCGCGCGCTCGGCGAGGATGCCGCCGGCCTTGCGTTCCTCGCCGCCGACAGTCACCAGGAGGTCGTTGGGCCACTTGAGTGCCGTGTCCACGCCGGCCGCCCGGGACAGACCCGTCGCAACGGCGACCCCGGTCAGCAGCGGGAGCCAGCCCCAGCGGGCCACGGGGACGTCGCCCGGCTCCAGCAGGACGGAGAAGAAGAGACCGGAACGGGCCGGTGCCGTCCACTGCCGGTCGAGGCGCCCGCGCCCCGCGGTCTGCTCCTCGGCGACGAGCACCGCACCTTCCTCGGCGTTCCCCGCGAGTGCCAGGGCCATGAGGTCGGCATTGGTGGATCCGGTGCGCTGCACGACCTCGATGTCGCAGTAAAGGCCCCCGTGGCCGCCGTCCCGCACCAGGCCCTTGCGCAGCGCCACACCGTTGAGCGGCGGACGGTCCAGGTCGGACCAACGACTGTTGTTCTCGTCTGAGGCATCTCGCGGCGTCATGCAAGCCACCCTAGGTGTGTTGTACGCCGCACTGCCGATCGGTAGGCCCGCCACTACTCTACGGATGAGTAACCCGTCCCCCTTTTGAGCAGGCAGGGAGCCGCAATCCCGATGTCCGAGCCGGAAGCGCCTCAAGAGACCGACATCCACACCACAGCCGGGAAGATCGCGGATCTTCAGCGCCGTATCCAGGAAGCGACGCACGCCGGCTCGGAACGTGCGGTCGAAAAGCAGCACGCCAAGGGCAAGTTGACGGCCCGTGAGCGGATCGACCTGCTCCTCGACGAGGGGTCCTTCGTCGAGTTCGACGAGTTCACCCGGCACCGGTCCACGGACTTCGGCCTGGAGAAGAACCGCCCGTACGGCGACGGAGTCGTCTCCGGGTACGGCACGGTCGACGGCCGCCCCATCGCCGTGTTCTCCCAGGACTTCACGGTCTTCGGCGGCGCCCTGGGCGAGGTCTACGGCCAGAAGATCGTCAAGGTGATGGACTTCGCGCTGAAGACGGGCTGCCCGGTCATCGGGATCAACGACTCCGGCGGCGCCCGCATCCAGGAGGGCGTGGCCTCCCTCGGCGCGTACGGCGAGATCTTCCGCCGCAACACGCACGCGAGCGGAGTGATCCCCCAGATCTCCCTTGTCGTGGGCCCGTGCGCGGGCGGCGCCGTCTACTCCCCCGCGATCACCGACTTCACGGTGATGGTCGACCAGACCTCGCACATGTTCATCACCGGCCCGGACGTCATCAAGACGGTCACCGGCGAGGACGTGGGCTTCGAGGAGCTGGGCGGCGCGCGCACCCACAACGCGGTGTCGGGCGTGGCCCATCACATGGCGGGCGACGAGAAGGACGCGATCGAGTACGTCAAGCAGCTCCTGTCCTACCTCCCGTCCAACAACCTCAGCGAGCCGCCGGCGTTCCCCGAGGAGGCGGACCTCACCGTCACGGACGAGGACCGCGAGCTGGACACCCTGGTCCCGGACAGCGCGAACCAGCCGTACGACATGCACACGGTGATCGAACACGTCCTGGACGACGCGGAGTTCTTCGAGACGCAGCCACTCTTCGCCCCGAACATCCTCACCGGTTTCGGCCGGGTCGAGGGCCGCCCGGTAGGCATCGTGGCGAACCAGCCGATGCAGTTCGCGGGTTGCCTGGACATCGACGCCTCCGAGAAGGCGGCGCGCTTCGTCCGCACCTGCGACGCGTTCAACGTCCCGGTCATCACCTTCGTGGACGTCCCCGGCTTCCTCCCGGGCGTCGACCAGGAGCACTACGGCATCATCCGCAGGGGCGCGAAACTGATCTACGCGTACGCGGAGGCAACAGTCCCGTTGATCACGGTGATCACCCGCAAGGCCTTCGGCGGCGCCTACGACGTCATGGGCTCCAAGCACCTCGGCGCCGACCTCAACCTCGCCTGGCCGACCGCCCAGATCGCCGTCATGGGCGCCCAGGGCGCGGTCAACATCCTGCACCGCCGCACGATCGCCGAGGCAGAGGCGGCAGGCGACGTCGAGGCGACGAGGGCCCGCCTGATCCAGGAGTACGAGGACGCCCTCCTCAACCCCTACATCGCGGCCGAACGCGGCTACATCGACGCGGTCGTCCTCCCCTCCGACACCCGCCGCCACGTCGTCCGGGGCCTACGCCAACTCCGCACCAAACGCGAGTCGTTGCCCCCGAAGAAGCACGGCAACATCCCCCTGTAAAGGAGCGCCCCCCATGAACATCAAAGTCGTACGGGGCAACCCGACCCCGGAGGAACTGGCCGCCGCGTTGGCGGTAGTAAGAGCCCGAGCAGCCGCGGCGGCCACCACAACACCGGGCACCCCAAGACAGCGGGACGCCTGGTCCGACCCATCACGCATCGCGGGCGCGAGGCTCCCTCACCCCGGGCCGAGTGCATGGACCCGCACTTATTGGCCCGGCTAGGGAGAGTTGCTTTTAGGGGCGCGGGGCTGTATCAATTTGCGGCTCCGCCGCGTGGGCGCGACCAGCCCCCACCGCCCCGCGCTCAAAGACGACGCTCAACGGCTTCAGCCATCATCCCGTACCCCTCGTCATTGGGGTGCAGATGATCCCCGAAGTCATAAGCAGGGTGCAGCCGATCCGAATCCCCCGGGTCGGCCATCACCCGATTCAGATCTACGAACCCATCGAACTCCCCCGAGCAACGAACCCACTCGTTGACCTCATGACTGACCTTCGCCGCCCGCTCCCCCCAGTGATCAGACCCCCCGAACGGCAACAAGGTCGCCCCGATCACACGGAGTTCACGCCCCTGCCGTATCAACTCCCGGTACCCAGCGATGACTTCACCAGCCGAAACCACCGGCGCCGGCTTGTACGTAGGCTGCGCATCCGTCTCGCTGAACCCGATGTCATTGAGCCCCAGCAACACGACGACCGTGTCCACCCCGGCCAGTCGCACCACGTC
>NZ_JBXVPZ010000570.1:0-5493 GCF_057961495.1 Streptomyces sp. P5F9
GCTCGGGGGCGTGGGCGGCCCGAGGCGTCGGGGTCGCGCTGGGGCAGGAACGCCGTGCGGCGGGCGCGGTCGCGGATGGCCGTACGGACCCGGGTGGGCGGTACGGCGGGCGCGCTGCGCGCGGTGAGGAGGGCGCAGACGGCGAGGGCGGTACCGGTCGCGGCGAGCGCGACGGCGGCCGGGAGGCTCGCCGTGTCCACCAGCACGACCGGGAGCAGGAAGAGGAGCAGCAGGGCGCTCGCCCGACGCTGGTTCATGGTCCGCCCCCTCCCTCAACTGCCGTTCTCGTACCGTTCGTTATACCGGAACCGTCTCGATCGGCTGGAGCAGTCGCCTCGGTTTGAGGAGCGCCCGGCTGACCGGATCCGCAGGGTCCTGGTCGAGACCGGGACCCGGGTCCATGATGACATCCCCGACGGGGACGATGACGGCGCAGGTGGGGCACTCGCCGTAGGAGCCGAGTTCGGTGCCGCAGTCCGCGTGCCGGAAGTAGCGCAGCTGCGTCTCGCCGTACTGCACGCGCTTCCACAGGCCGAGCGAGCGCAGCACCGGCCACAGGGCGATACCGCGTTCGGTGATGACGTACTCGTCGCGCGGCGGGGACTCCTGGTACCGGCGCTTTTCGAGGATGCCCTCGGCGGTGAGCGCCTGGAGGCGGGCGGCGAGGACGGCGCGCGGGATGCCGAGGTGGGCGAGGAAGTCGTTGTAGCGCCGTACGCCGTAGAGGGCGTCGCGGACGATGAGCAGCGTCCAGCGCTCCCCGACCACCTCCAGCGCCCCGGCCATCGAGCAGTCCTGCCCCGCGTAGTCCTTGCCTAGTGACATGCCCTCCACTGTAGCCACTTTCCGACAGTAAGTTCAATGAACGAACCTTAGGTGCTACGGTGCTCCCCATGACTAGGTTCAGTGAACGAACCCTTGCTGGGGTTCCCGAGACGTCCAAGGCCTCGGAGACATCCCGGGTCTCCGAGCCGAGCGTGCCGCATCCCCGCGCCACCCTCGCCCTGACCAGCGCGGCCACCGCCGTGGCGCTGATGACGTACACCGCGCCGATGGTCACGCTCCCCGACATCGCCGCCGCCCTGCACACCCCGCTCTCCGCCCAGGCCTGGCTCCTGAACGGCACCCCGCTCGGCCTCGCCGCGCTGCTCCTGGTCGCCGGCAGCCTCGCCGACGACTACGGCCGCCGCCGGATCTTCCTCGCCGGCACCCTCGCGCTCGGCATCACCACCGCCCTGGCCGCGCTCACCTCCTCGACCTGGCTGTTCACGCTGACCCGTATCGCGCAGGGCGCGTCCAGCGCGGCACTGCTCGCCAGCAGCCTGGGCCTGATCGTGCACGCCTTCCCGACCCCGCGCGGCCGCCTGCACGCGACCGGCGTGTGGGGCGCGTTCGTCAGCGGCGGCATAGCGGTCGGCCCGCTGGTCGCGGGCGCGATGCCGGACTGGCGGATGATCTACGTCGTACTCGGCGCGGCGGCGATCGTCGTGGCGGCCCTCGGCATCCGTACGCTGTCCGAGTCCCGCGCGCCGCGCGGCGGACGCCCCGACCTCGCCGGCGCGGTCACCTTCGGGCTGGCCCTGGTCGCCCTCGTCGCCGCCCTCACCCTGGGCCGCGACGGCTGGCTGCGGGCACCGGTGGGCCTGCTGGCGCTGGCGGCCGTGGTGCTCGTCGGCGTCTTCGCGCTGGTGGAACGCCGGGTCGCGACCCCGATGATCGACCTGAGCCTGCTGCGCCACCGCCTCTTCCTGGCCTCCTCGGCGGGCGGTCTGTTCACGGGCTTCGCGGTGATCGGCCTGTTCAGCTTCCTGCCGGCGCTGCTTCAGCAGACGCTGGGCCTGTCGGCGATGGACACGGCCTGGCTGTTCCTCCTCTGGTCGGGCCTGTCCTTCACGGTCGCCCTCCAGGCCCGCCGCCTCGCCGGCCGCGTCTCGCCCCGGCACCAACTCGCCCTGGGATTCCTCCTCCACGCGGCCGGCGTCCTGACGATGCTGGGCGCGCTGGACTCCGGTTCCTGGCCACGGCTGCTGCCGGGACTCGTGATCGCGGGCGTGGGCAGCGGCCTGCTGAACGCCGCGCTGCCGCTGCTGTCCGTCGAGTCCGTACCGGCGGCCCGGGCCGCGATGGGGTCGGGTGCTCAGCAGACGTTCCGGTACATCGGTTCCTGCGCGGGCGTCGCGCTGACGATCGCGATCGCCACGTCGGCGGGCAGCGGTCTCGCCCGCGGCGCGGACATCGCGATGGCGGTGTCGGCGGGGCTCGCCGTGGTGGCCGCGGTGAGCGTGGCGGTGTTGCGGGAGCGGGCGTGAACTCCCTTTGGCGGCACGGGACTTATGAGGTTCCGTGTCCCGCCGGAGGCGCGTGTCTGACCGGGGTCGCCTGTCTCACCAGGGTCGCGTGTCTCACCGGGGTCGCGTGGAGGTGAGCGTGCCCCACACCGCCATGCGGTACCTGGACGTGAACTCCGGGGTGCAGGTGGTGAGGGTGACGTAGTACCCGGGTTGGCTGAAGCCATAGGCCGGCTTGACGATCGAGCGCGGGATCGGCCGGATCACGCCGGAGTCGGCGGCGGAGGTCTGCGGCAGGATCTTGTCGACCGTGTACGTGTAGGTGGCCGCGCTCGTCTCGACCTGGACGGTGTCCTTGAGGCGCAGTCGCGGGAGGTACCTGAACGGCTCGCCGTGCGTGTTGCGGTGCCCGGCGAGCGCGAAGTTCCCTGCCTGGCCCGGCTGTTGGGTGCCGGGGTAGTGGCCGACGTACCCCTTGTTGAGCACGTCCTGCTTGCTGACGCCTTCCGCGACGGGGACGCGGAGATGGAGGCGGGGGATGGTGAGGATGGCGTAGGCCTGGGAGCGGCGGGGGGTGGTGGCGGAACCGGTGCCCGTGGTCGAGCCATCGGCCGAGGCGCTCCGGCGCGGTGAACTGCCGCCCGCCGTACCGGTGTTGGCCGACGGGGTGCCGCCGCTCACCGCACCCGGTGTCGCCCATTGCCGTTCCAGGGCCCGCACTTGGTGTTCGGCGCCCTGGCGGGCCTCCCGGTTGGTCCACCACAGCTCGTGGACGACGAGGAGGAGCAGGACGACCCCGGCGGTGACGAGGAACTCCCCACCGGTCCACAGGGCGCGTCGGCCCAGCGCACGGCGTCGACGGCTGCGGTGCTGCACGACGGGAACCCGCATGGGCCGCACGATAAGGGCCGGTTCGCGAACTCACCAGACTCATGGCTCCGATTACCGGAAAGGGTGCCCGTTCGATTTACCGGAAAGGGTTCCCGTTCGATCCTTCGTACACGGGTTTTAGAAAGGGGTGTCGAAACCCTCGACAACCCCACACACCACACCCGATGCTTCCTGGTGGCACGAGCCGGGGGGATGGCCGACGCCGGTGGGACGACCGGCGGTTGAGCGAATCGGGAGTAGAGATGATCCGACGCAGAACCCTGCTGGCCGCAGCGGGTGGTGGGCTCCTCGGCACCGCCCTGGCGACCGGCACCGCACGGGCCGACGCGACGATCGCGGTCAACCCGGCGACGAAGTACGGCACTTGGGAGGGCTGGGGCACCTCGCTCGCCTGGTGGGCGAACGTCTTCGGCGCCCGGGACGACTTCGCCGACATCTTCTTCACCACCAAGTCGACGACATACAACGGCACTTCACTCCCCGGCCTCGGCCTGAACATCGCCCGTTACAACCTCGGCGGGTGCAGCTGGAACTCGGTGAGCGGCACGTCGATGGTCGCCTCCGCCAACATCCCCGCGTTCAAACAGATCGAGGGCTACTGGCAGGACTGGAACAACGAGGACCCCACGTCCTCGGCGTGGAAGTGGACGGCGGACGCGACCCAGCGCGCGATGCTGGTGAAGGCGACGTCGCGCGGAGCCACCACCGAACTCTTCGCCAACTCCCCCATGTGGTGGATGTGTTCGAACCACAACCCGTCGGGCGCGTCCGGCGGCGGCAACAACCTCCAGACCTGGAACTACCGCCAGCACGCCTCCCACCTCGCGTCCGTCGCCCTCTACGCGAAGAACAACTGGGGCGTGAACTTCGCGACGGTCGAGGCCTTCAACGAGCCCTCGTCGAGCTGGTGGACGGCGACGGGTACGCAGGAGGGCTGCCACATGGACTCGACCGTCCAGGCGGCCGTACTCCCGTACGTCCGCAGCGAGTTGGACAGCCGCGGCCTGACGAGCACGAAGATCTCGGCGTCCGACGAGACGAGTTACGACCTCGCGCGCACGACCTGGAGCGCCTTCTCGTCCACGACGAAGGGGTACGTCAACCGCGTCAACGTCCACGGCTACCAGGGCTCGGGCGGCCGTAGAGACCTGCTCTACACGGACGTGGTAACGACGTCGGGCAAGGCCCTCTGGAACTCCGAGACCGGCGACAGCGACTCCACGGGCCTGACGATGGCCAGCAACCTGCTCTACGACTTCCGCTGGCTGCACCCCACGGCATGGACCTACTGGCAGGTCATGGACCCGTCGTCCGGCTGGGCGATGATCGCGTACGACCAGAGCACGCTCACGGCCGGCGCGGTGCAGACGAAGTACTACGTGATGGCCCAGTTCAGCCGCCACATCCGCCCCGGCATGACCATCCTGGACACGGGCGTGAGCTACGCGGCGGCCGGCTACGACGCGTCGGCGAAGCGGTTGGTGATCGTCGCCGCCAACACAGGCTCATCGTCGACGAAGTTGACCTTCGACCTGTCCAAGTTCACGACGGTGGCCGGTGGTTCGGGCGGGCTGGTCCCGCGCTGGAACACGGTGACGGGTGGTGGAGGCGACTTGTACGCCTCCCACTCGGACACGTACGTGAGCGGCAAGACGGTGAGCGCGACGTTCGCGGCGGGAGCGGTGCAGACGCTACAGATCGACGGGGTGGTGATCTGACCCCGGGCCCCCAACTCGGTTACGGCGGCGGCCGGTTCGGCCTGCCGGCGCTGGCGCTCGGCGGTTTCGGAATCGGCCTGACCGAGTTCGTGATCGCCGGGCTGCTCCCGCAGGTGAGCGGGAGCCTGAACGTGTCCACGGCCGCCGCGGGCTGGCTGATCTCCGGCTACGCGCTGACGGTCGCGGTGGGCGCGATAGCGGTGACGGCGACGACGGCGGGGCTGCCCCAAAAGCCGGTCCTGGTAGGCCTGGTGGCGCTGTTCGTCGCAGGAAACCTGCTGTCGGCGCTGGCCCCGACGTACGGGGTGATGCTGCTGGGCCGAATCGTCGCGGCCCTCTGCCACGGCTCGTTCTTCGGCATCGGCTCCTTGGTCGCCCGCCGCCTGGTCCCCCCGGAACGATCCTCGCGCGCGGTCGCGACGATGTTCGCCGGCCTGACGGTGGCGAACGTGCTGGGGGTTCCGTTCGGCGCACTCGTCGGCGAACGGTGGGGCTGGCGAGCGACGTTCTGGGCGATCACGGCGATCGGGGCGGTGGCGCTGGTCGCCATCGCCGTACTGGTACCGGCCTGGGCGGGAGGGGCAGGAGGGGCAGGA
>NZ_JBXVPZ010000571.1:0-5437 GCF_057961495.1 Streptomyces sp. P5F9
CCCCTCACCTGGCCAACCTCCAACGCCCCGGTAGCGCCGCCTTCTTCGACGTTCGTCCTCGACTACGGCTCCCAACAGGACGGCAACGTAGGCCTGGTGCTCCCCGAACCGCTGTCGGCGGACCTCGTGAACGGGCTGCACCAGCAGGTGATGACGGCGCTCGGACTGGGGAACGCTCCGGACACGCACCCGGTGCGGGAGCAGTTGCGGACGGTGGCGAGTGCCGAGACGCTGGTGCTCAACCTGCCGTATCTGCGCGGGAGTCTGGGTTTCCGGATCAGGGTGACCGTGGACGGCCGGGACCGGGACGTGGACCTGCGGATGGGGCTCTCGAACCCGAGGGCGGCGGCCCGGTACGGGCAGGCCGAAGGTGGTGTGCGGGACGTACGGGTGGAGCGGCGTGGCATCGGTTCGCAGGAGTCGGTGTCGTCGGAGGCGTCCGGCAACATCCGTACGGTGATGCTGCCGTGGACCGCGCTGTTCCCGGTGGGCAGGGCGATCCCGGTGCGCGGTGTCGATGCCGCGCTGACCCTCGCGCTGACGTTGAACCAGCTCTCGTCGAGCGCGTCGGTGACCACGGGTGTGACGTCGACGACGGCGCAGCGCAGCAACGAGCCTTCGGAGCCGTACGACTTCACCGCCGTGTGGGAGGTACGGGTCGACACCCCGGCGCCGGCTGCGCCCGTCAACTGGTCGCCGGCGCAGTCGCACGGGCCGGTGACCCTCTGGTTCCCGCAGCATCTGGCGCGGGACGAGGACGGGGAGCTGCCGGCGGCGGCGGGTCTGGACGTGCTGCCGATCTGGGGCGTGGACACGGTCGCGGAGCCAGGGCGGCTGCTCGCGGAGACGCTCCAGCGATTCGGCACCCGGCTAAGGGAGTTGAGCAAGGATTCCCTGGCGGAGCTGGAGACGTTCCTGTCGGAGCCGTTGCTGCGGGGCACCCTGCCGATGCAGCGCGAGGGGGGCGTCTTCTCGCCGGTGCTGCTCGACACGTCGGGGCGCGCGCTCGGGATGTTCCAGTTGCGGACCGAGGTGGTGGTGGGGGAGCCGCTGCGGCAGACCGTCGCCGGGAAGGTCAACCTGGAGAGCCACCTCACGCAGTCGGTGAAGCTCGACGCCCAGTCGAAGTTCAGCAGCGGTGCGTCCCTGTCCGGGAGCGTCGGCCCGGCGCTCACCGGCGACCACAGCCAGGGCCACTCGGAGGCGACGCGGCGGGTCGGCGGCGGTGTGCTCGGGCGGGTCTCGGTCCAGGCGGGGACGAGCGACGCGCTGAACCAGAGCGCCGGCGCGTCGCTGATGCACGAGGTGCGCACCAAGCGCAGTCACCTGCTGGCGCCGGCCTCGGTGGAGCACACGCTGGTGTTCCACCGGCCGGGCGGCGGGCGGGACACCTTCGAGCCGGGCGAGTGGCGGGCCGGCATGCATCTGCGGGTGATGACCGCCGAGGACGCCCGGGGCCATGTCCCGACGCCGGAGGAACTGCGGCGGCTCCCGGCCGAGTTGGAGCATCTGCGGTCGATCGGCGCCAGCGCGGCACCGCTGGCCGTGGTGGACGCCGAATCCCTCTTCGTGCCCGCCGAGAACTGGCTGCGCCGCGAGGGTTTCCTGCCCGCCGACGACAACGCCCGCAACCGGGTGCTGCCCGACGAGGCGCTGGTGCAGGCCCAGTTGAACAACCTGCGCCGGTTCGAGCAGACCCGGTCGCAGATCGGGCTGCGGGCCGCGACGGACGCCATGCTGGACGGCGGCCATTCGCTCTTCCTGGAGATCCCGACCATGACCGGCAGCCGTCGGGTGCGGCTGGTGCTCGGCGCGGAGCGCGGCGAGGGCGAGAGCAGGCACACCACGGTGCTGCCGCACGTGGAGACCATCGGCCTGGTCTCGCTGTCGACGGTCGCCACCGACCAGAACGGCTCGCAGTACGGGGTGTCGTACGGCGTCGGCGGTTCGCTCGGCATACCGGTGCGCGACGGCGCGTGGACCCTCGGCGGCACCGGCGACCATGTGCGCTCCCATCAGGTGCAGCACGACAACAGTGTGCATGTGGCCCTCGGGCACGACCAGCAGTTCCAGGGCACCGGGGCGGGACAGCGCACCGAGGTGTTCGAGGTGCCGGCCACCTTCGCGCTCGACCTGTACGAGGGGCCGGGGGAGGAGCCCCTGGTGCGGTTCGCGCCCCTGACGGCCGTGGAGCCGTATGTCCCGCACGGCGCCCCGGCGCCCGGCCCGGACGACCCGCCCGCGCCTCCGCCGCCGGACCGGGTGCGGGGGACGCTGAAGCTGGCGGTGCCGACGCTCCGTACGCTCCCCGCCGACGAGGCCGTCCCGGCGGCGCCCGCCGCGCACACCGTGCGGGCCGCCGACGACGCCGACCGCGCGGCGCTGGACCTGACCGACGAGCACGGCACCCCGCTGCCCGACTCGGTACCGCTGCCTGACGACTCGATGGTGGAGGTGTTCCGGGCGTCGGCCGCGCTGGACGACGCGTTCCGCGCGGTCCTCGGCAACACCTACCAGGGGCATCCCGCGCGCGGTCTGCTGGACGGCGTACGGGACGCGGTCGGGGGAGTAACTCCCGCTCCGGTGGCGCGTGTCGGACGTGCTGTGAGCGATTCGCTGGCCGGCGCCGCGGCCACCGATCCGACCACTGTGACGGCGGAGATGCTCAGCGCCGCCCGCAATCCGGCCGCCCTGCTGGCCCGCGGCCACCAGGTGCTCAAGGGCGCCTATGTGATCGAGGGGCTCACCCTGCCGGGGCTCGCCGCGGACGAGGTGCTGTCGGTGGAGATCCGCGGCACCTTGCGCAGGCCGCGGGCGTCGGCCGAGATCACGCAGTACTTCGAGACCGGGCTGAACGCCGTCGACGGCGCCGGGCAGCAGCGCGGCGTGGCCGGCGCCGCGCAGTGGGCGGGCGGCTTCACCGCCGTCCGCAACAGCTCCTCCGCCCAGACCCCGGGCGCCGACCAGGCCGCGGGCAACGACGGCGGCATCGGCGGCCTCGGCGACGGCGGCATGCGACGCCGCGCCGACGAACCGGCACCACAACAAGGCAGCTCCACGACCGGTTCCGCGTCCCGCAGCGCGACCTTCAACCCCTCGGGCCGCTACACCCGCACCACCCGCAAGGAGAAGGGGCGGGCGCTCGCCTCCTCGACGGTCGTGCACCGCACGGCCACCGAGGGCGGCGCCCAGCACCGCATCTCGGCCGACGCGCTCCTGCTGGTCACGTTCCGACGCGGCACCCGCAACGCCGTGGGCAACGCGTTCGGGCAGGGCGAGGGCCGCGCCGTGACCGTGGCGGTGGACATCCCGGACGCCGTACGGTTCTTCGTCAGCCCGGCCCAGATCCGCCGCCACCCCGCCTGGTTCGCGACCGTGCCCGGTCTCACCATGCCCGCGCCGGTACCGCGCTCCGTGCCGCTGCCGCGCCGCTTCATCGCCTCCCGCGAGGTGGGCCTCGGCAGCGTCCAGGCGATGGACCAGTACACCGACGCCCTGCGCACCGTGCAACGCCCCGACCTCCTCCGGCAGCAACTCCTCGCCCTCATCGAGGAGGAGGCCCCCGGCACGACCCGCCCGGGCCACGCGTCGTACCTCTCCGGCGTCGACACCCGCATCGCCGACCTCACCTCCACGGCCGGCCTGCGCACCCTGGCAGGCCGCGGCCCCGGCCGCGCCCAGCGCTTCCGGTTCCGGCACGTCGGCTACGGCGGCGCCCGCCTCGTCGAGGTCACCCTCTCCGCCGAGCCGGACGCCGACGACCACGCGCTACGACAGGTGCGCGGCCGCGACGGGGCGACGGGCACCGGCATCGAGCAGTACCTCGGCCACACGCCGTCCGCGGTGACCGACAAGACCTCCCACAGCACCCGGCACTCCGGGTTCGTCCAGCTCCAGACCCGGCTGCCGAGGCCCACCGGCGGCCCCCGCACCGACCGGGCGGCCGTACTGCTCAGCGCCGACACCGTGCGCGGCGACTCGGCGCGGGTGACCCGGGCCGCCGAGGACCGGCACTGGCTGCGCACCGACAACGTCGCCGACTTCGACGGCGTCCCGTACCGGATCGTCGCCACCGTACGGTCCTCACCGACCGTCGACTGGCTGGTGGACCTGCCGGGCAGCATATTCCAGCACGGTGTGCTCAGCCTGACCGATGCGGACACCCCGCTGGCCGACCGCGTCGCCCACCTCTTCCTCGGCCGCCCGACGCGCAGCGTCACCGTGCACACCGCCGCCGCGCTCCGCTTCACCGGCAGCGAGACCGCCGAACCCGCCGAGCCCGAGCGGCAGTTGACGGCGGGCCACTCGGCGATCCGGCCGACGCCGGCCGGACACCGCTTCACGCCGGGCGGCCCCGCACCGGTCTTCTCCTTCGACGCGGGCACCGAACTCGCCGCCGCGCTCGGCGAGGTGGCCCCGGCCCTCACCGGCTCGTGGCGCCGGCTCGCCGCCTCCGACTCCGCGGACGCCACCGCCGTACGGGTCGGCGAACTCCTCCAGGCGGGCACGATCGAGCTGGACCACCCGCGCGGCCCCGCCGGTGTCACCACCACGATGCCGGGCGCCTACCCGTTCCAGGGCGAGCCCGACACCCCGCCCCGGCTCACCGTGGAGCTGTACCGGCCGCGCCGGGAGACCGACGCCGGCGACGTGACGATCGACCGGGTCCGGCTCAGCACGGTCAGCGCGGGCTCCGCCTCGCACGCGGGCCTCACCGGCGGCCTCGCGGCCCAGGGCGCCTTCAGCCTCCACGACTCCAACCGCCAACTCCTCGGCTTCACCGCGCCGGCAGTGGCCCGCCCGGCCCAGGACCCCGGCTCGGGCGCCGCCGTCGCCGGCACTCGCCGCGAGTGGCTCAAGCGCGGCGACACCGCCACCCCGGAGGACTCCCGCGGCACCCGCAGCCACGAGATCCTCGCCGACGCCCTCGTCACCGTCCACGGCCCGAACGGCATCCGGTACGTCTCCGGCACGGTCCGGCTGCGCCCCACGGAGCGCGACCTCCTCGGCCACGGCGTCACCACGGGCCTCACGGACCCGGGCGTCTACGACGGCGCGTCCCTGGTCCGCGAGGCGGCCGACGCCCAGGCGCAGAACGCCCCCGCGCACGCGGCCCTGCGCGACTGGCGCAGGGTGTCGCTCCGCGACCTCCCGACCCTGCTGGCCCACGGCATCGAGGCGGACCCGGACCGCGACGACACCGCCATGCTCCAGCTGTGGCTGGCCACCGACGGCGGCGCCCGCCAGACGGCCCGCGCGCTGTACGCCGCTTCGGGCACGGCCGCGCTGCTACGGCGGCCCGTCGAACTCGCGCTGCGTGACGGCGAGGGCGTGCGGTTCCGGCGGTTCGACGTGAACGGGGACCCGGTGGGGACGCCGGGGGCGGACGAGCGCGGCGACGAGGAGCGGGACGGCGCCGGCCCGAGCAGTGCGGGGC
>NZ_JBXVPZ010000572.1:0-5399 GCF_057961495.1 Streptomyces sp. P5F9
CCCCACCGACCTCGCGACCCCGACCGACCTCACTGCCCCCGCTGCCGTACGGCCGACCCGTCCCGCTCCTTCACGACCTCCAGCTGCGCGTGGATCCGCCGCCGCAGATCGGCGACATGGCTGACGATGCCGACGCTGCGGTCCCGTTCGCGCAGGGAGTCGAGGACGTCGAGGACCTCGTCGAGGGTCTGCTCGTCGAGGCTGCCGAAGCCCTCGTCGATGAAGAGGGTGTCGAGCCGGACCCCGCCGGCCTCGTCGGTGACCACGTCCGCGAGCCCGAGCGCGAGGGCGAGCGACGCGAAGAACGTCTCGCCGCCGGACAGCGTCGCGGTGTCCCGCTCCCGCCCGGTCCACGCGTCGACGACATGCAACCCGAGTCCGCTACGGCCGCGCCCGGCCCGGTCGTCCGAGTGCACGAGGGTGTAACGCCCGGACGACATGCGCTGCAACCGTACGGTCGCCGCCGCGGCCACCTGTTCCAGGCGGGCGGCGAGGACGTACGACTCCAGGCGCATCCGGCGTTCGTTGTCGGCCGAGGTGCCGGCGGTGAGGGCGGCGAGGCGGGCCACCCGGTCGTACTCCTCGCGCAGCGGGGCGAGTTGACGTGCCCCGGCGGCCGACCGGGCGGAGAGCCGGTCGAGTTCGGTGCAGCGGCGGGCAGCCGCGTCGCGCGCGGAGGCCGCGTGCCGTGTCCGCTGGACGGCCGCGGTCGCGGCGCCCTCCGCCGCGTCCAGATCGGCGGGCGCCTGCTGCGCGGCTGCCGCCGTGTCGGCCTCGGCCAGGACGGCCCGTACGGCGGCCTCCTCCGACTGCCAGGCGTCCAGGCGTCGTTGGAGTTCGCGATGGGCGGTGTCGTCGAGAAGGGCGGCGGCCGCGGCCTGCGGGGTGTCGAACCCGGCGCGGAAGGCGGCGTCGGCGAGCCGGGCGTCGGCGTCCTTGAGGCGCTGGGCGGTGTCCTCGGCGGTACGAACGGCGTCGGCCGCGTCGGTGAGCAGCGCGGCCTGCCGCTCCAGCTGGGCGGCACGCGCGGCCACGCTGTCGGCGGTGCCCCTGGACTGCGCCAACTCCCCTTCCAGGGAGGCACGTTCGCGGTCCAGGGTGTCGCGCAGGGTCGTACGGGAGGCGGCGCGGAGGGCGGCCTGCTGCTGGATCGCGGTCCGCCGCTCGTGCTCCTGCTCGGCCCGGCGCAGCTCCTCGGTCGCGGGGTGCAGCCAGGACGCGTCCCGGCGCGCCTGCTCGTAGAGCAGCTCCAACTCGGCGACCTCGTCGGCGAGTTGACCGGTCGGCGTGTCTCCCGCCTCAGCGGTGGCGGCGGCGAGTGCTTCCCGTACGACGCCCAGGCGGCGCTCGGCCTCGGTGCGCTGTTCCTCGGCGCGCTGGTGAGCGGTGAGGGCCTGTTCCTCCGCCGCGCGGTCGACGTGCCTGGCGGATTTGCGGGCGGGGGCGGGGTGTTCGGTGGCTCCGCAGACGGCACAGGGTGCGCCGTCGGTGAGGTGGGCGGCGAGTTCGGCGGCGATGCCGTTCAGCCGCTGTTCCTTGAGGTCGAGCCAGTGGGCGCGTGCCTCGACGGCGCGTTCGGCGGAGGCGAGCACCTGCCGCTGGGCGTCCTCGGTGTCACCGGCGAACTGGTCCCGCTGCCGGGCCGCCCCGAGCCGCCGCTCGGCGGGCTCGCGCCGGGCGCCCAGCTGTTCGGCCCGCGCGGTGGCCTCCTGAGCCGACTCGATCCGCGCCTGAAGTCCCGCACGGGTGGCGTCCCACCCGGCGAGCCAGGCCTCGGCCTCCTGCCGTACGTCCTCGTCGGCGCGCTCCTGGCGGTCCAACTCGGCGCGCTCCACGCCGAGTTCGGTGAGCCTTTGTTCGGCGCGGCGGGCGGATTCCAGTCCGCCCAGTTCCTCGGCGGCCCGGCGTGCGGCGGCGGCGAGCCCGGCCGCGCCGGCGCCCGCGAAGGTATCCGGCAGCAGGCCACGCGCACGTGTCTCGGCCCGGGCGGCATCTTGGTGCTCGGCGTCGGCGGCCTCGCGGAGGTCCAGTGCCGGCGCCACCGCCTCCGCCTTCCGGGCCCGCTCCATCCGCGCCTGCGCCTGCCGATAGTCGTCGGCCCGCTCCTCCATGAGCGTGGCCCGCTCCCGCGCCTGCGCGAACCGCTGTTGCAGGCGGGCCAGTTCACGGACTTCGGCCAGTTCACGATCGGCGGCGACCTGGGCGGACTCGGCGGCGGTCAGCCCACTCCGCGCGACGGTCAGCTGCTCGCGTGCGGTGCTGCGGGCGACGGCCGCCGCGCCCAGCACCGCGTCGGCGAGGCCGGGGTCGCCCGGGGCGAGGTCCGGCAGCTCCATGGCGTCACCGGCGGCCTGCTGCATGCGGTGCGCGTCGGCGAGCAACTCGGCGTCACCCTCGCGGACTTGGGCCTCGGTGGCGCGGCGCCGCTCGGCGAGCCGCTTCTCGACCTCGGCGAAGCGGTGGGTGTCGAAGAGCCGCCCGAGCAGCTTGCCGCGCGCCTCGGCGTCGGACCGCAGGAAACGCGCGAACTCGCCCTGGGGCAGCAGCACGACCTGGCAGAACTGTTCCCGGCTCATGCCGAGCAGCTGGGTGATCTCCTCGCCGATCTCCTGGTGCGAGCGGCTGAGGTCCTTCCAGGTGCCGGCCGTCGCGTCGTACTCGCGCAGCCAGCTCTGCGCCTTGTCCAGCGTGCTGCCGGTGCCGCGCTTCTTGGGTCGCGCCCAGGGCGGCTGCCGGGTGAGCTCCAACCGCCGCCCGGCGACGGTCAGTTCGAGCCGCACCTCGGTGCGTGTGCCGGCCGCCGCGTGGTCGCTGCGCAGGGTGATCCCCTGACCTGACTGGCGTACGCCGGGCACCGAGCCGTAGAGCGCGTAGCACACGGCGTCGAGGACGGAGGTCTTGCCGGCGCCGGTCGGCCCGTGGAGCAGAAACAGCCCGGCGGAGGACAACTCGTCGAAGTCGACGGTCTGGGAACCGCCGAAGGGACCGAAAGCGGTGATGTCGAGCCGATGCAGCCTCATCGGGCACCCCCTGTTCCCGCGCGGCGCACGCTCACGGCGCCACCTCCCGTACCACCGAGTCCGCGCGCACCGAGTCGAACGCCTCCTGGAGAACGGCCTGTTCGCGCTCGTCGGGACCGGCGCCGCGTACGTGGGCCACGAAATCGTCGGCGATCTCGCGGTCGTCGCGGCCCGCGAGGCGGCGGGCGTACGACACGTCGGGGTCGTCGGGTCCGCGCTCGGGGTCGAAGACGAGAGTCAGCGTGTGCGGGAAGCGCTCGGTGAGCCGGGCCATGGGGTCGTCCGGGCGCACGGGGTCGGTGAGTGTCGCCTCGACCCACGCCTCCTCGTACCGCGCGAGGCCGGGGTCGTGCAGCAGGTCCTCCAACGCGCCCCGGATCCGGGCCAGTTCGCGCGGTACCGGGCAGTCGAGGCGCTCGGCGGTGACGGTCCCGTCGGCGTCCAGGTCGACGAGCCACATGCTCTTGCGGTGGTCGGCTTCGGAGAAGGAGTACGGCAGCGGGGAGCCCGAGTAGCGGACACGGCCGGTGATGGTCTGGGAGCCGTGCAGATGCCCGAGTGCCACGTAGTCGACGCCGTCGAAGACACCGGCCGGTACGGCGGCGACCCCGCCGACGGTGATGTCCCGCTCACTGTCGCTGGCCTCGCCGCCGGTGACGAAGGCATGCGCGAGGACCACGGATCGGGTACCGGGCGCGCGGTCGGCGAGGTCGGCCCGGACGCGGTCCATGGCGGCGGCGAGGACCGCCTCGTGCCCGGCCTTCTCGACCCCGAACTCGGCCTTCACCAGGGCGGGTTCGAGGTACGGCAGTCCGTAGAAGGCCACGTCGCCGAACGCGTCCGGAATGACCACGGGCGTCCCGCAGGCCGACGGTTCCGTGCGGAGGTGGATGCCGGCGCGGTCGATCAGACCGGCGCCGACCCCGAGGCGGCGGGCGGAGTCATGGTTTCCGGAGATCATCACCGTGGGCACGCCCAGGTCGGCGAGCCGGTGCAGGGTGTCGTCGAACAGCTCGACCGCGGCCAGAGGGGGCACCGCCCGGTCGTACACGTCTCCCGACACGACCACCGCGTCCACATCGCGCTCACGCACGGTGGCGACAAGGTGACTCACGAAGTCGGCCTGGGCCCCGAGCATGTTCACGCGGTGGAACGCCCGGCCCAGGTGCCAGTCGGAAGTGTGCAGCAGTCTCATCGGTCCACCACGCTAGCGCCTGCCGGCCTCTGAACCACCATTGACCTCGGAGTTCCCACGCATTCGGGACCTTATGGCAGGAAATATGCCCCATACGCGGATCAGTGACCGCCGTCACGACACTGAAGGCGGCCGCGCGGCCGACGCGGCTTGGCGCCTGCTGTGGAAAATCCCAACTCCCTTGTCGCACACATGTGCTGCGCTAATCTCACGTCACACGCACCACGCGAGAGACACAGGGTTCCCATGCCAGTCGAGTTCCGCGGTCGGTCCGAAACGATGGCCTACGCGGCGGCGGGGATGGAGCCGCCTTCCGTGGTGCCGCTGCGGAAGAGCGACCCACACCAGGCGGGTCCGTACCGGCTGACGTCGGTGCTCGGCAGCGGCGGGATGGGCCGGGTCTATCTGGGCCGCGACGCCACCGGCGCCACGGGCCCGGCCGCCGTGAAGGTGATCCGGCCCGAGTACGCGGAGGACCCGCTGTTCCGCAAGCGCTTCGAGCGCGAGGTCGGCGCGCTGGGCCGGATCCAAGGGGCGCACATCGTACGGCTGTTGGGCAGCGGCTGCGACGAGGACCTGGTGTGGGTCGCCACCGAGTACATACCCGGGCCCACCCTCGCGGAGCTGGTCGACGCGCGCGGGCCGGTCGACGTGGCGGCGGCCTGGCGGCTGCTGGCCGACGTGGGGCGGGCGATCGAGGCGATCTGGCGCGCGGGAATCGTGCACCGCGACCTCAAGCCATCCAACGTCATCCTGGGTGCCGACGGCGCCCGGGTCATCGACTTCGGTGTCGTCCAGGCCGGCGACAGCACCTCGATCACCGTCACCGGCCAGAACGTCGGCACCCCCGCCTACATGTCCCCGGAGCAGGTGCGCGGCCGGGAGGTGACCGCCGCCTCCGACGTCTTCTCGCTGGCCTCCACGCTCACCTACGCCGTCGCCGGGGAGGCGCCGTTCGGCGAGGGCACGGGCGTCGACGTGCTGCACCGGGTGGCGTTCGACCCGCCCCGGGAGGACGTCCTCGACAAGGTCGCGGGCGTCGACGCGGAGCTGGCCGCGTTCATCCGCACCTGCCTGGACAAGGACCCCGAGCGGCGGCCGTTACCCGAGGCGGTGTTCAGAACGGCCATCGGGCATCAGCTGTCCGCACCGGCCGGCGGTCCTCCGCGGGTCGCCCCCAAGCG